>JAIIAN010000407.1 GCA_022717655.1 Bacillota bacterium
ATACTGGCTTTTTGGATTTGCATCAAAGAAATATCATCCGTTAGATGATTTGGATGTGCAGCGGTGGAAAGAGCGAAAAATTAAGACCTGGTATTATACGACGAATCTTCATAAAGGGGCATTTATGCTTCCGAAATATGTGGAAGATATGTTAGAAGAGGAAGAAAAAAATTAATCAATCAAACACTCAGGAGGTAGAAAAATGGGAAAATTATTAATTATCGGATGTGGTGGAGTTGCACAGGTTGCGATTACAAAATGCTGTCAGAACAGCAAAACATTTTCTGAAATCTGTATTGCAAGCCGTACAAAGTCAAAATGTGATGCTTTAAAAGAAAAGCTTCAGAAAACAACAGAGACTGTGATTACAACTGCGCAGGTAGATGCAGATAAGACAGAAGAGGTAATTGCTTTAATAAAAGAATATCAGCCGGATGCCGTTTTAAATGTGGCACTTCCATATCAGGATTTAACAATTATGGATGCATGCCTTGCGTGTAAAGTAGACTATATTGACACTGCCAACTATGAGCCGGAAGATACGGATGACAAAGAATGGAGAGAGATTTATGAAAAACGCTGTAAAGAAGCAGGATTTACGGCATATTTCGATTATTCCTGGCAGTGGGCTTATCAGGAAAAATTTAAAGAAGCAAAAATTACTGCGCTTTTAGGAAGTGGATTCGACCCTGGAGTAACCAGTGTATTTTCTGCTTATGCCCTGAAACATTATTTTGATGAAATTGAAACCATTGATATTTTAGACTGCAATGGCGGAGACCATGGTTATCCGTTTGCAACGAATTTTAATCCGGAAATTAATTTAAGAGAAGTCTCTGCAAATGGTTCTTACTGGGAAAATGGGCACTGGGTAGAAACAAAGCCGATGGAAATTAAAAGAGAATATAACTTTCCACAGGTTGGAGAAAAAGATATGTATCTGCTTCACCATGAAGAAATTGAATCTCTTGCTAAGAATATTCCGGGAGTAAAACGAATTCGTTTCTTTATGACGTTTGGACAGAGTTACCTGACTCACATGAAATGTCTGGAAAATGTAGGAATGCTCTCTACTTCCCCGATTGAATTTGAAGGAAAAGAGATTGTTCCGATCCAATTTTTAAAAGCGCTGCTTCCGGATCCGGCAACACTTGGACCACGTACGGTTGGAAAAACAAATATTGGCTGTATTTTTACTGGTAAAAAAGATGGAAAAGAAAAAACAATTTATATTTATAATGTGTGTGACCATCAGGAATGTTATAAAGAAGTTGGTTCTCAGGCAATTTCTTATACAACAGGTGTTCCGGCTATGATAGGAGCTGCTATGATTGTAAATAAAATCTGGGACAAAGATGGGGTCTTTAACATTGAAGAATTTGATCCGGACCCATTTATGGAGATGCTGAATGAGTATGGACTTCCGTGGGTAGTTGAAGAAAACCCGGAACTGGTACGATGAGGTGGGAAAAAATTCCCACTCCATGTTATGTAGTGGACGAAAAAAAATTAAGAGAAAATCTTGAAATTCTGCATGCATTGGAAGAGGAAACAGGGGCACACGTACTTTTAGCACAAAAAGCATTTTCTATGTTTTCCTTATATCCGATGATTGGAAACTATTTAAGCGGGACTACTGCAAGTGGGCTTTATGAGGCACGTCTTGGCTGGGAAGAGATGGGAAAAGAAAACCATGTATTTGCACCTGCCTACAAAAAAGAGGATATGGAAGAACTGGTAAAAATCTGTGACCATATTATTTTTAACTCTTTTTCCCAATATGAAAAACATAAAGAAATTTGCAAAAAGCATAAGGTCAGCGTTGGAATTCGGGTGAATCCGGAGTGTTCTACTCAGGAGGGGCATGAAATTTA
>JAIIAN010000408.1 GCA_022717655.1 Bacillota bacterium
GGAACATATCTGAATTATACCAAGAAAACGCTGAATGAGGCCTATCTGAAGGATGGCGTGAAGAACGCAATTTTGAATCAGATGAAAGAAGTAAAGATGTAGTGATATGAATTGATATAGATTCTGCCAAACTAAATTTCTGGGATAAGCAATTAATTGGGTGAAAATGAGGAAGAACTACAATGAACTGTCAAAATTCCCTTGTATCGCTTGCATATATTGAAACGAGTAAAAATCCTCTTCAGGTCTTCTGTAATTTTATATTATATTTATTGCTGAAGGCACCGAATCAGACGCTGAGAGCTGACGAAATTAAAGAACAACTACAGTCTGACTTTGGAATTTCAATGCCCCATCAAATTATCAGTAACTGTACTCGAATCCTGGAAAGAAAGCAAGAGGTTATTCGATTACCTCATGCTGCAGGATATAAAATCGGAGATACTTCATTTGATATAGATTCGTTTGAAAATACTCGCCAGCGTTTTGCTGAACATGAAAACAAATTGTTGAACTCGTTAGTTGAATTTGTTTCGTCTCAGTATAAACAAAAGTGGAGCGAAGAGGAGGCAAAAGAGTATTTATCGAATTTTCTTGATACAGAGGGATATGGTACACAGTTATTCCTGAAGAAAAAGCTCGAACTTGAGCAACACTACATATCTCCGTCTTTTTATATTGGCCGATATGTTGACTCTATTCAGAGGCAAACTGATAGTGTGGAAAAAACGTACCTAGAAGAAATCATTTATGGAATGATGGTTCTTCAAGGAATTCGACAAACAGGAGATTACCAGCAAAATCGGCAACAGAAGTTCAAAGGAACCGTTTTTTATTTGGATACAAAGTTGGTCCTTCGGGCACTTGGCTTTTCGTGGAAGGCGCAAGTGGACTCAGTAAGGGAAACTGTGCGTCTTCTTCGTGAAAAATATGATGCCGAAATTGGAATCTTTCAAGAAACTAGGACAGAAGTGCAGAATGCACTGTCTATAGCAGGGAGGGCATTTCAAAAACATCGTCTAATCGCGGATGGAGAATTGAAGCTGTACTGCGAACTTAACCCTTCGGAGGCTAAAAGATTAGAAGATTATGCAGATTCGTTGGATGCTCTATTGGAACGTGAATTGGGGATAAATTCAGTAACATCTATTGATAAGGATGATCCTAGGATAAAAAAGTATAACATTGAAACGACAGAAATTGCTGACTACATTGAAGCTGAGTGCGGCTGGCGACGTGGGGCGATAGATTACGATGTCAAAATTATTGAGCAGATAAATGCTATTAGAGAAGGCGATTATTCTCAAGCCTATGGGGGAAAGAAAAAACTCCCAGTTTTTGTTACATCTAATAGTAAGTTGGCATATACATTTCGAGAGTATATTTCGTCAAATGAAGATGAAATTCAGCAGTGGAACACTCACAACCTTCCGGTTATTTCTGATAATATGCTGCTTTACCGAATTTGGTTGCCTTTTGCTACAGAATTTACACAGTTACCGTCACTTACTCTTTCTAGATTTGCCTATGCTGCTCAAAGCGAAGGGGTTGTGTTTTATGAAAAGCTACGGAATACAGCAGCTGAACTTGAGCAAACACGAAATATCGATTTAATTAATACAACAGAAGGTAGTATAACTGTGTTCGATAAGGTTATAAAAAATGGAAGTTTTCCAGATGATGTAGGAATGATTATTGAAAATCCTGGATTTTTACTTCAATATTCTGCTTTTAAAAATTTAAAAATATTAGCTAGTATAAACAATAAAATAAGTGATGAAAGAATAAAAGAAACAATCGCTTTAGTGGGGTTAGATCCTGAAGATAAAAAAATAGTAAAGAAATTTTCTTTAGGTATGAAACAAAGATTAGG
>JAIIAN010000409.1 GCA_022717655.1 Bacillota bacterium
GGGATGCTCATCAGGCCGTTGAAGGTATCGGCAATGCTCCACAGCAGCCCAAGATCCACCGTTGCGCCCAGAATGGACACAGCGGAGTAGAGCAGGAAGAAGGGTTTGGCCACCCGATCGCTCCTGCACAGGAACACAAGGAACCGGGAGCCGTACAGGCCCCAGCCGATGATGGTGGAGAACGCAAAGCAGCACAGCGCCACAGCGGTAAAGATGGAGGCCCAGCCGCCATAGGTGACGGTGAAACCGGAGATGGTCAGCTCTGCACCAGCGGCAGTGCCGTAGTGCACAGGGGTGCCGCTGCACAGGATGACCATGGCGGTCAGGGTGCAGATGACGATGGTATCGGCAAACACCTCAAAGATGCCGAACATGCCCTGTTTGACAGGCTTCTTTGTGTCAGCGCAGGCGTGGGCAATGGAACCGGTGCCAAGGCCCGCCTCATTTGAGAAGATGCCGCGGGAAACGCCCTTCTGCATACTGACGAACAGGCTGCCAATGGCACCGCCCGTAAAGGCTCTGGGGTCAAACGCGCCCACGATGATGGATTCCAACACGCCGGGCAGGCGCTGCCAGTTCAGCACCATCACACCCACCGCCAGCACGATGTAGAACAGGGCCATGAAGGGCACCAGCTTTTCACTGACACTGCCAATGCGCTTGATGCCGCCCAGCAGCACCATGGCCACCAGCAGGGCCACCACGATGCCTGCCACAAGGTTCAGGGTCGGAAGGGCCTCGCTGCCCACGATGCGGTACTCGGTCAGGGCTGTATCAATGGCGGCAACGATGGTGTTTACCTGGGTGGCATTGCCGGTGCCGAACACCGTCAGCACGCCGAACATGGAGTACAGGACTGCCAGCCACTGCCAGTTCCGGCTCAGGCCATTCTTAATATAGTACATGGGGCCGCCCACCCACTCGCCGGTCTCGCTGCGCTCCCGGAAATGGACAGCCAGGGTCACCTCGGCAAACTTGGTGCACATGCCCAGCAAAGCCGAGCACCACATCCAGAACACCGCACCGGGCCCGCCGATGGCAATGGCTCCCGCCACACCGGCAATATTGCCGGTGCCCACGGTGCCTGCCAGCGCCGTGCAGACTGCCTGGAACGGGGTTATGGCACCATCGGAGGCATCTCTTTTGCGGAACATCCGGCCAATGGTGACCCTGATAGCGTAGGGGAACTTGCGGATCTGCAAAAAGCCTGTCCGCACACTCAGCAGCAAGCCCACACCGATGATGCAGATCATGGCCGGGATGCCCCAGATAAAATGGTTGACCGCTTCGTTCACGGCCGCAATGGTTTCGATCATACTTTCTCACCCTTATCGCAAAATTGCACAACAGGAAATATTTTATCGTATTTTCCAGGAGATGTCAATTTTTGCAGGGGTTGAAATTTCTGCGTTTCCGCACAGCAGCACACAAATCTGTTTCACTCTGCGGCATTTCCCGGGCAAAAATCCGGCAAAAAATGCCCCCGCGCCCCCTACACAAACCGGAGCGGTTGTGCTATGATAAGGCTGAAAAATCGGTTTGGCAAAGCCAACCGCAAGGAGATGTCTTGGATGTCTGATCTGATGGAAACATTACGGCAGGAGGGCATCAGCCCCGACCTGCTGCGTGCGGTGGAAGAATACCGCGCCGCCCACACTCTGCCCGAGGCCCTGCGCCCCCGCATCCCGGCTTCCGGCTTTACCTATTATGGCCGTGAGGTCTGGGAGCAGGCGCTGGCGGCCCTGCTCTGCGGCGAGAACCTGCTGCTGGCCGGCGGCAAGGCCACCGGCAAAAATGTGCTGGCTGAAAATCTGGCCGCCGCCTTTGGCCGCCCCGCATGGGACATCTCGTTCCATGTGAACATGGA
>JAIIAN010000410.1 GCA_022717655.1 Bacillota bacterium
AAGTCCCCTGCTTATTGCTTTTCGCAATTGAAGCAGGGGACTTACTTGATTTGGTTAAAAGACTAAGAGAAAATAAAAATATCAGATAAAATTTTGGCTTTATCTGATATTTTTATTGACAAAAAGATAGTTTATCTTGTATACTAGTGATGTTAAATAAAATTATTTATAGAATGTTGGCGAATACGCCATAGAGATAAGTTCAGACAGTCGTCTGATTAAAAGAGAACCCGATGCGAATTCGGGACGATCCCGTCACTGTGATAGCTGGTTAAAAGCAAAATGCCACTGGAAAGGTAATTTATTCTGGGAAGGCGCTTTTAATGTGTATGCTTAAGTCAGGAAACCTGCTTACCTCTTTAACAAAAGTTCTTGCGGAAGACGAGAAGCTTAAGTTGTACAGATGAAAAAGCACTCTGCTATTTATGTTAAATAGCAGATTATTTTGACGTTATCTATTATCAAATTAAGAATCTTTAACAGTCGGATGCTTTGGTATCCGGCTTTTTTGCGCTTGAAAACAAACAAAGCGTAAAAAGAAGCAGACTTTTGTCCCCGTCTATAAAAGGCAAATGTAATTTATGAAGAAGAACCAGTATAGGAAGGATGAAGCAAATGAGAAAGAAACATGTAGTAGCACTGATGATGGCAACTGTGATGGCGGTAAGCGTACTTGGAGGATGTGGAAGTTCTTCTTCCTCAGGAAAGGCTGCAAAATCATCAAGTAACAGTGATGAAAAGGTTTTAAATTTCGGTTGTGCCATGTACACAGACGGAAGTGTAAATACCGCAGGGGATGAGAACGGTGGCTGGAATGCAATGCGTTACGGTATTACAGAAACCTTATTTAAATTTGATGATAACATGGAAGTTACTCCGTGGCTGGCAGACAGTTATACAGTAAATGATGAGCATACAGAATGGGTCATCACTTTGAAAAAAGGATTAAAATTCTCAGATGGATGTGATCTGACAGCAAGCAAAGTAAAGGAATGTTACGAACACTTAAGAGAAGTTGGACCATCTGGTTCTGCAAAACCGGAAAAATATCTGGAATTTGAAGCAACAATCACTGCAGATGATGAGGCAGGAACACTGACCATCCAGACAACACAGCCTTATGCAAACTTGATGGGACAGCTCAGTCACCCGACTATGGGCATTGTGGATGTAGAACATACCAAAAACTTTGATAATGGAACAATCGGTACCGGTCCATACATGATTAAAGAGTTTAATGGTGTCGGTGTTGGATATACACTGGTTGCAAATCCAAATTATCGTGAAGATGTTCCTTATGATGAAGTAAATCTGATGTATATGGGAGATAACTCTGCAAAGGCAATGGCTCTGGAGAGTGGTCAGGTAGACTTGGTTGAAAATATCACAAACGTAGCAGATATTCAGAAGTTCCAGGATTCAGATGACTATACAGTAGATATTGCACCAGGTGTACGTTGTGGATTCTCCTGGATGAACTTTGATGGTGTACTTGGAAATAAGACGCTGCGTCAGGCAATCTTAATGGCAATTGACTACGATACTATTTGTAATTCCAAGACGATCGGAGGACTTTATACACCAGGATTTTCTGTTCTTCCATCGACTCTGTCTTATGGATATGATAAACTGAACAATCCTTATACTTATGACCCGGAAGGTGCAAAGAAATTATTGGATGATGCAGGAATTGTAGATACTGATGGTGATGGAATCCGTGAGCTTGATGGAGAAAATATTAACCTGCGTTATATTTCTTATGAAAACCGCGAACGTGTGGCTGGCGAAACATCTTGGTCCTTCTGGAAATTATTCAACTACTCGATTGATGGTATCGTGAACTTCTCGGATGCACCGTTAACGAT
>JAIIAN010000411.1 GCA_022717655.1 Bacillota bacterium
GCTTATGAAAGTTTTTACGTTTAAAACGGGGCGTGTAGGCGATAGCCTATTTGCACACAGCTCTTTTAAGAGTTTGGTTGTTATGGTAGTCATGATGATTATGACTACGAGTAGTGCAATGGCGGAAGTTATAGATGGTCTTAATTTTAAATTAGACTCTGGAACGAAGACAGCTATGCTTTTGCCTAAAACGAATGAGAAATATTCTGGTGATGTTATTATTCCTGAGAAGATTAAGGGGGATAATAGGGTGGAGTATGTAGTTACTTCATTGGGTGGTTTTTGCTTTGAAGATTGCAGCGGCTTGACCTCTGTTACCATCCCTTCCTCTGTTACTTCTTTTGGTGTTTCTTGCTTCTCAGGTTGCAGTGGTTTAACCTCAATCACCATCCCTTCTTCTGTTACTTCATTGGGGAAGTCTTGCTTCTCAGGTTGCAGTGGTTTAACCTCAATCACCATCCCTTCCTCTGTTACTTCATTTGGTGATGGGTGCTTTGAAGGTTGCAGTGGTTTAACCTCAATCACCATCCCTTCTTCTGTTGTTAGCCTGGGAAAGGCTTGTTTCTTTGGGTGTGATAATATAGAAACGGTTTATTTCAAAGGTAAAGTTCCAGGTATTGATAAATATGGATCCGGTATATCATATACAAGTATCATTAAAGTCCCTGCGGAATTTCTCAAGGATTATCAGAAAACTTTGGGCTCATATTATAAGTATATCTATGCCTGGAATCCTAATGATTCAGGCGATGATGATAAGCCTGTTACTCAATGTGCCACTCCATCCGTCTCTTACGAATCGGGAGAGTTGAAGTTCGATTGCGAAACTGCGGGAGCTAAATATCACTATGCTATCAGCGATAAGGATATGACTAGAAATGCATTTAGCGAAGACGGCAAGGTATCGCTTTCTGCCACTTATAATATATCAGTATATGCTACTGCAGATGGCTATACTGCATCTGAAACGGCGGAGTCTACTCTATATTTGCTTAATGCCAATCTGGATGTTACCAATATCAACCTGCCTAAAACTCGTGGCATCGTGGCTTCTGCCCATGATGGTATCGTCAGCATTTCTGGCCTTGATAATGGCGAGGTGGTTAAGTTCTATGCTGCTGATGGCAAACTTCTGGGTTCATCTTCTGCCGTTGGCGGTGTTGCATCATGCGCCGTATCAGATAAGATGGTTATCGCTAAAATCGGCATGGATGCCATCAAAGTCTTAATAAAGTAATGCATGAAGTGAGCAGAATGCAGCTCATGATATTACCTACCCATCCATAAAAGTAAAGAGAGGAAGCGTAGCACTTAAAATGCACACTTTCTCTCCTTTTTTTGTTATTTTGTTGTTAAATTTTATTCGAGTATTAACGTTTCTGAAAAATACTCACGTCTATTATCGGTAGGTGCGACGTTGATTTTGCCATGTCAACTATTAGTTGTAAATTCGCAAAAATTAACATCAGTGTGTTAGATATTGCAGAACATAGAAGAGCGTTGATGTTGGAAAATCTAACTCAGTTAGAGGACCGAATCGATTGGATACAAGAAGAGTGTATCATCTTGTATCTCAACTCTTTTATTGGTAAGAGTGGTGGGCCGATATCCACATATCAGTTTTCTAATATCATTCACATCAGACTTTCTACAGTAACCGGAATCTTGAACAGGGAAGTAAAATTCCGTACTTATCAGCAGCGAAGATGGTGCTGTTGCATTGGGATACAATCGTTGATGAGCTGGAGAATAAGCATCGAGCGGAAAATAAGAAGTTTGATAAGAGCCAGTTTGAAAAGAACTTCAATGAAGCTTTTTCGCAGTGGATTACATTTGCGAGAGACTTGAAGCAACTTAACAA
>JAIIAN010000412.1 GCA_022717655.1 Bacillota bacterium
GTTCCCTGAAACAGTTCCTCAAAGGTCTCTGCACGGAAACTGCCTGCTTTTAACAGGATACGCTCTGCAGTGCGTAAAAATACATTGGCACGGCAGATGGCCTCATCATCCCCAAGGAACGTCACTCTGCCATCTTCCACCAGGGAAATATCATATCCCAGGTCAATAATCTCTTTTTTTAATACCGCCTCCATGCCAAAGTGGCACGGAGCGATCAGTTCAAAATATTTTTTCACAAATAACTCCTTACAGTGTAATTTCTTTGATTACATTGCCATCAAAATCATAGATGGTAAATACATTGCCATCCAGCATTCCATAGGTGTTTGGATTGCCGCCCTTTGCTAAGGAAGTAGAGCCTGGATTTAACAGGAATTTATCTCCCATCGGCTCTGCCTTCAAAAGATGGGTGTGGCCGTGGATCAGAATGTCTCCAGCCTGCATGGGCGGAAGGGCATCTGCATTATGGATATGTCCGTGGGTGGCATAAAATGTCTTGCCGTTTAACTCTAACAGGGCATAATCTGCCATGATCGGGAATTCCAGCACCATCTGGTCTACTTCCGCGTCACAGTTTCCTCTGACTGCGTAGATCCGGTCTTTGTATTCATTTAACATGGCGATCACCTGCTTTGGCGCGTAATCCTTCGGAAGATCATTTCTCGGTCCGTGATACAGAAGATCTCCCAGTAAGATCAGGCGTTTGGCACCGGAGGCCTCGAACACCTCCAGCGTCTTTTTGCAGTAGTAAGCAGAGCCATGGATATCTGACGCAAACATATATTTCATAATTGGATTCCTCCTGGGCATACAAATTCTATTTTATCCCTTATATTCTAAGGCTATCAGCCTGTATCTGTCAATGAGAAACCAGATGATTTCCCCGGTAAGCCATTAGTCCACCTGCCGCGTTCACCGCCCGAAAGCCCGCTTCCGACAGCGTTCTGCATGCCATAAGACTGCTGCTTCCCCTCTGGCAATAACAGACAATCATCCGGTCTCTGGGAAATGTCCCCATCTGTGCTTCCAATTCCTCCAGTGGCACCGATACCGCCCCCTGCAGATGCCCTTCTTCATAGCTTTCCCGGTCCCTGACGTCGATCAGATACATGGGCATGTTCCTCTGAATCCACCATTCCACCTGACGCATATTTACAGTCTGACACATACCGCCATCCCCTGTCCTTCTTGTCTTACTATACCATATGTAAAAAGCCCGCTTCCTGTCCATCACAGGAAACGGGCCCGCCACACAATTAGTAATTGTTGTTCTGGCTGCTGTTCTCACTCTTGTTGTCTGTCTTGTTCTGATAGTTATTCTGGCTCTTATTCTGGGAGCTGTTCTGACTGCGGTTCTGGCTCTTGTTGTCACATTTGTTTTTGGAATTTCTGGTCTCATCCATATCGTTACTGTAATTCTTTGCCATAATAGCGTTACCTCCTGAAAATGTAATTTTTTTTAGGTACAAAGCTATTATGGCTTTTTTCAGCTTCTTTATACTTCTATTTGATTTTTTCACCGAAATATATTATAATAGGTTTGGAGTATGGGCCTCCCTTAAGCCCAACAAATCCTTACACAAGATTGATACTCCCCTCAAGCGAAAAAGCCTGACAGCTCCCCTGCCAGGCTTTTTCTATGTTGCCATGCATCCAGCAGAACCTGCCAGTGACAGGTTCTGCTGGTATTCCTTTATCCTAAATCCTTAATCACCTAAAACATTCACGATCTTTACCGGAGTCCGGTAGTTCCATGGAGAAGTCTTCACACCAGTCTTATAAGTAGAAGCATGTACCACCATGCCGTCACCGATGTACATTGCCACATGGTTGATATTACTTCCGTTCTTGGAATAG
>JAIIAN010000413.1 GCA_022717655.1 Bacillota bacterium
ACATTGAAGATGTTCTGTCGGAAGATTCTGACTTTGACTACAGTAAGAGTCCATTATACAAAAGTTTACTCACCCCTAAAAACGAAGAATTATGAATAATGAAATTACCAGCAGAGATTCTCTGAAAAATCTCTTATGCGATGCTCTTAACAAGAAAGACAGTTTTCGTTTCATAAAAGGCATAAATCCATGCCTGATAGCCCTCAACGGAGTTGATTTTTGGATTTACCAAAAGAATATTACTTCCACTGCTTTCACTAAAAGAAGCGCCCTATCGGACGTTAACCGTATTCAATTGCCAAAAAGAGACATCTTCCAGCCTATCAAGGATTCGGACATAGCCTTTATTTTTCTAGGTTATGACAAAGATCATGACGTATATGTAACATGGAATCCATATACCACCAAACAGCGTCTGAACATTACTAAGAATGTATCATTCTATTCAAGAAGAAATGCTCAAAAGCTAGCTTCTGAGACTGGTACATTTCAGCAAGTATATCAGACAAACGGCAGCGCAATTCTAGCGTTTCCTAGAACTCGTTTGGCTGATTATCTTTTGAACATAGCTGACTACTTCCCAGAAATGACAGAATACGTAGCTGTTGGATCCAAGAGAAGAAAAGCTGCAAATGAAGCCTACAAAAGTTTTGTTGACTCAAAGAACATCAAAGATTTCTTGCCATATCTCAGAAGCTATGATCAGTTAACAGAAGAGCAAAGCTTAAAGTATTTCAAAGTGATAAAAAAATTGATTTCTGAGGTTATCACACCTGAAATTTCTTGCAGAAAAATGTTTATTAAATACAATAGTATTGAAGACTACACTAAGGCTATCGTACCCCTTATTAACACATCGGAAATTGACATTTTAAGTCCAGAAGAAAAGGAGTGCATTGAACCTGCATTAATTGCATATATTTCATTTCTTAGATATTCATCCAACGAGCCTATAACAGACTGCACAATTCCTGAAGATTTATATATGAATGAAGAGGAAGTAGAGGATGAGGAGGATGGAAGCGATGTAAATGGCAACCCAGTAATAGTGGACCCAGACAAGAAGTACATCAAAAATGGCAAATTGCTCAAAATAGCAAATCCGGACATTATAGAGACATTGCGCCCTTTGCTTGATACAGAATACAAAAACAGCCTGGGTGCCATAAATATCCTTTACGACCATTACAATGAGAAATGCCCTAATATGGAGTTGAGAGACTGGAAGAAACTTATTGACAATATCGATTGGAAAAATCCACTACCAGTCAAAGACGACGGAAAAGACAAGCGACAGAAACAATATGTTATCGCTACGATTCTCCCTGATGGAAGCCGCATTATGTATAGAAATGTAGCTCAAACATTTATTGAGTCTATTGAGGCCATGGGCATAGAAAAGTTCAAATCATTGGAATTATCTTCAGCAAATGTACCCATCGTTTCTGAATACCCTGACGCAAAATATGACTTCGCTCAACACGTTACAGATTCCGGATATTACATTATGACCAACATGACAACATTCCAAAAAGTGAATATTCTGTATTATGCAGCAAATCAACTTAAAGTGAATTTCGAAGTTGCAGCTATACCATTATCTCATTTCAAAGATGCAGATTTAGACATAGAGCGCTACATCGTAAAAGAACCATTGATTCCGAGGACTCCTTCAAACAGGCAAAAAATCAGAATTTCTTTCATTGACGACACTTTTATCCAGGAGAATCAGGTATCATCAACTTTGGTCAAAGCTGTACAACTGGCAGGTGTACGCAAAGTTTTTGATCTTAATCTCAAAAATGGCAAAAAGCCTTTCATGCTGGACCATCTTTCTGAAGAAGAATTGA
>JAIIAN010000414.1 GCA_022717655.1 Bacillota bacterium
ACAAAAGACTGATTCGTGAAACTGATAACATGACTCTTACCAAGAACCGCTGTCTGCGGGATCTGAAACAGAAAGCCGAAAATACATACCGTCTGAATCTTGGAATCCACAATACAAAAGCATATCTGGAAAAACAGCTGGCTGGCTATCGTTTTATGGGCTTTACCTTAAATGGATGGGGAAACCTGGCGTCCCAGCTGACCGTTCTCTGCTTCCTGTTGGGAGGAAGCGCGGCCTTTGGGGCTTATTGGTATCGCTGCGACAGCTACTATATTGTTCTGTATGGAACTGTCGGCCTGCTCAGCGGCCTTTTGACCCTGTTTCTGGACTGCGGTATTAATCTGGCGGAACGGAAAAACCAGTTGCTGAATGGCTTGCAGGATTATTTAGAAAATTCTCTATTTAACCGCCTGGCCCGTGAGACCGCTTCTGCGTCAGAGGAGGATTACCGGGGCGTCAGGGGTGGACAGGACAGCCGAAGTGGAAGTCTCCGGGGCGCTGCTATGAAAAATAGTAATATCCGTGACTTAAATGTCCGGGATTTGAATATCCGCGACCTGCGAAGTCGTGATGCGGACGATGATGGAACTGATCACACGGTTTCTGTAAAGGAAATCAATGAGAAAAAAGGATCCCGTTTTTTAAGAAAATCCAAGGCGGACATAACAGAGTCCCAGGCCTCGGAAGAGCGGAAAACTGTGGCCAGAGATCCGAAAGGCCGTTTTACCAGCCTTGGAAACCGTGGAAATGCGGAAACAGAGCCGGGCCGGAATGTCCAGGAAACTGTGATGTCCGGTGGAGAACGTGCTGGAGACAGTTCGGCCGGCCGCCAGGGCCAGAATCCGGGTGGTCAGGAACCAGTGCGGCGGGATGTGGATTATCTCAAACATAGCTTAGAGCAGATTGCTGCCAGCAGAGAGCGGAGTCGCGGTGAAAATGACTGGATCCGGGATCTGTCACCGGATGAGCTGGAACTGGTGGGAGAGATTTTAAAGCAATATCTGGCATAGGCGTTAAGAGGCCATGATGCTGAAAATGAGCGAATCGCCTTACCCCATAAGACGGCACAGAAAAACAGGCGGTCAGAACACACGTGATCGTGCATATTTTAACAAATAAGGGATCGCAAACCAGACAAATCTGTGCTATACTAAACCTAAGGCTTTGTGGCAATTACCGCAGAAACTATATGATAAAGGAGAATATGATTATGGGAAAAGAAGTTACATTTGATTATTCCAAAACTGCTGGATTTATTTCCGCAGAAGAAGTGAAAAATATGAAGGCTGGTGTGGAGTGCGCCAAAGAGGTGCTGACCTCCAGAACCGGAGCTGGTAATGATTTCCTTGGATGGATCGATCTTCCAGTGGATTATGATAAGGATGAGTTTGCCCGCATCAAAAAGGCAGCAGCGAAGATCCAGTCTGATTCTGATGTACTGTTAGTTATCGGTATCGGTGGTTCCTACCTGGGCGCCAGAGCAGCCATCGAGTTTCTGACCCATAGTTTCTATAATGTATTGGATAAAGGTACAAGAAAGACTCCACAGATCTTCTTTGTGGGCAACAGCATCAGCAGCAAATACATCAAGGACCTGCAGGATGTAGTAAGAGACAAAGATTTCTCCATCAACATCATTTCCAAGTCCGGTACAACAACGGAGCCAGCCATCGCATTCCGTGTATTCAAGGAGATGCTGGTTGAGAAATATGGCAAAGAAGAGGCTAACAAGCGTATCTACGCAACCACTGACAAGGCGAAGGGCGCATTAAAGAACCTGGCAAATCAGGAAGGTTACGAGAGCTTCGTGGTTCCGGATGATGTAGGAGGACGTTTCTC
>JAIIAN010000415.1 GCA_022717655.1 Bacillota bacterium
ATATGGAAGAGGCAATACAGCAGCTTAAAAACGCGCTATCGCTGGCAAAAAGCTTAAGCAAAATAGTTCAAAAAGCTGAAGCAACACGAGGTGATTTAGGTTCTCAGGAAGAACTTAATAATGCGCTGGAAGATTTGAAACAAGCAGGTATTTTGGCTCATGCTCCTGATGGCATTGGTCTTGTTAGCCCTAAATCGGTGCGTATGGCCTCAGGTGGTGCAAGCGTTGGTCTGATGTCAGGTAAAAATACGGACATCAGTGCTGGGGAGTCAATTACTCTTGCTGCTACCAAAACAGTCAGCGTATTTGCGCAAGGAGAAGGGATGCAATTGTTTGCTGGCGCAGGGAAAATGGATATCCAGGCACACAAAGGCGAGCTTAACGCAGAGGCACAACAGGACATCACGATAAGTAGTGCCGAAGGGAAAGTGTCCATAAACGCCAGTCAGGAACTGTCGATCACTTGTGGCGGAGCCTATATCAAATTCAGTGGTGGTAATATCGAGTTGGGGGCTCCGGGAAATATTTTATTGAAATGTACCAATGCACAAAAAATGGGACCAGCCTCGCTGAATACTCCACCGCGTACATTCCCAAAAGGGTACGGCGAGGGGTTCACATTAAAAGATCCTGAGAGTGGGGAGATTCAACCTTTTACGTTTTTCAGGATCACTACCGGAGAAGGTGATGTATATGAGGGTGTTTCTGACGAGCATGGAAAAACAATGCGAGTGTTCACAGCGATGCCATCAGCGCTAAAAATTGAATTCCCGGATGAAGAAACGTCTGATATCAAGGAAGAAAAGCAATGAGTACAGCTACTACATCTCTGGAATGTAAATATCCGGATGCCTGGACCGGTAAACAAAAAAAATACTGGGTTGAGATCCAGCTCCTGGATGAACGCGAAGACCCCATTCCTGATATGCCATATGTGGCTGAGAATGCAGCGACCCGTAGTCAGTGTGCTTCTTATACCGGAAAAAGCGACGCCAGTGGTATAATTCGAATCGAGGGGCTGCACCCCCTTGAATTGATTTTGCATATTGAAGCAAAACCGCTTGCAGATGAGATGGAAAAAAGGGTCTTGCGCCCCTTTGGGAGGAGTGAGGATGATTCAACCGTAAAACCCAAAGCGGCTCTTGAAGGGTACGAATATCGTTATCTAAAAATTGGCCAGTTGTGCGATACCCTTCCTAAGATAATGCCGGAATGGAAAGATAAAGCGAATCCACCGGAATACCACTTTCCTGACGGCAGGTTCGCCGGACAAACGATAAAAAAGCTTAACTGTCGTTACGTTTTTGAAGTGTGCCCATTTCGTGCATGGTCATTAATACTTCACCATCAAACGGATTATTCAATAGTTAATGCCTATAATCTGGGGATAATGGCCGATCTGTCATATGCTGACGGAAAAAAGATTGTTGAGTATTTCGAACAAGAATGTCTCGATCTTTCCGCAGCCCCAAAATTAAATGATGAGCATGACTATTACGCCGTGGTTAAAGACGTTCCCTTTAGTCAGCGCTATATCAATCCACGCTTCGTCACCACCGCCGGAAATATTATTCAGCATGATACTCAGTTATTCTATGTTTCCAACGATGAACATGTCATTGTTGCCTGGCGCGGCACTATGGAAGTGAGGGACTGGATAACTGACGTTACCTTTAGCCCACAGGTATGCCCTTCCTATCTTGCCCCTGCGGGTAAAATTCATAAGGGGTTTTTAGATGCTTTTGAGTGCGCTAGAAATAAAGCAAAAGGAAATTTCGACGAATTAGATTCCTTAATTGATGGAAAAGAATCCTTCCTTTGTGGACACAGTTTAGGTG
>JAIIAN010000416.1 GCA_022717655.1 Bacillota bacterium
CTGATGTAAGATAAGATTACTCAGTTTGGAGGTTTTATTATGTGGAATGAAATAAAAGATTTCGCTGCGCCGGAACTGGATGTATATGCCAGAACATCTGAAGTGCAGCTTTTACGATACTATGAACCGGAACCGGGAATTTTCATTGCGGAAAGTCCGAAGGTGATTGAGCGTGCTCTGAATGCAGGATATCAGCCAATTTCTTTTCTGGTGGAGCATAAAGATCTGGAAGGAGAGGCACAGGAAATCCTGAAACAATGTCCGGATGTGCCGGTTTATACTGCGAAATATGAACTTCTGGTCAAACTGACCGGATTTGCCCTTACTCGAGGAATGCTCTGCGCAATGCGCAGAAATCCACTCCCATCCGTAGAGGAAATCTGCAAAAACGCCAGCCGCATAGCAGTTCTTGAGAATGTTGTAAACCCTACAAATATCGGAGCTATTTTCCGTTCAGCAGCAGCTCTCCATATGGATGCAGTACTCCTGACCGGCGGATGCAGTGATCCGCTTTACCGACGTGCAGCCAGAGTCAGCATGGGAACTGTATTCCAGATTCCCTGGACATATTTTGATAAAAAAACAGTATGGCCACAGGATGGAATGCAGACTCTGCAAAATCTGGGATTCAAAACAGCTGCAATGGCTCTGCGTGATGATTCTGTAGGAATTGATGACAAAGCACTTCGTTCAGAAGAAAAACTGGCAGTCATCCTCGGAACTGAAGGCGACGGCCTTGCATCACAGACCATCGCAGACTGCGATTATACAGTAAAGATACCAATGTCCCACGGAGTAGATTCGTTGAATGTGGCAGCAGCAAGTGCAGTGGCATTCTGGGAGCTGGGACACAGATAAGATATAACTCAGGAGGAAATGAAAAATGTCTTTAGAAAAAGCAGAAAAATATCTGGAAGAAAAAGGTTTTCTTGACCATGTGATTGAACTGGAAGCATCCACTGCCACAGTAACAGAAGCAGCAACGGCCCTTCATGTAGAGCCGGGTATGATCGCAAAGACTATGTCCTTTTTGCAGAACGATAAAGCAGTCCTGATCTTAACAGAGGGTACAGCCAGAGTAGATAATCGAAAATATAAAGATACTTTTCATACAAAGGCAAAAATGATTCCATTTGATGAAGTAGAAAACATTATCGGTCACGCTCCGGGAGGGGTATGCCCGTTTGGAATTAACGAGGGAATTGAAGTTTATCTTGACGAAAGTCTGAAACAATTTACTACCGTATATCCGGCTGCCGGCAATGATCACAGTGCAGTAAAGCTCACAATCCCGGAACTGGAACAGGTAGCAGAGGCAAACGGATGGGTGGATGTGTGTAAAGAAACAGAAAACTGATCGTTCATGGTATGATATGGAAAATGGAGGACAGAAGAATGAGTATTGTAATCAGAGAATATCAGACAGAAGACGTAACAGCAGCCATTACAATATGGAATCAGGTAGTAGAGGACGGTGTAGCATTTCCGCAGGAAGAGAACCTGACAGAAGAAACAGGAGATGCTTTTTTCAAAGAACAGACCTATACAGGAATCGCAGTAAACACTGACAATAATGAAATTGTCGGTCTCTATATCCTGCATCCGAACAATGTAGGAAGATGCGGCCATATCTGTAATGCCAGCTATGCAGTAAGAAGAGAAGTCCGGGGTGAACACATCGGCGAGAAACTGGTTCTTGACTGCCTTGCACAGGCGAAGGAAAAAGGCTTTCGTGTTATGCAGTTCAATGCAGTGGTTGCAAACAACACCCATGCATTACATTTATATGAAAGAATCGGTTTTACCAGACTTGGCGTAATTCCCCAG
>JAIIAN010000417.1 GCA_022717655.1 Bacillota bacterium
TTCAATTTCAATTCCTTTTTCCCATATCTTTGAAACGGGTTTGATTTTGCTCTCTTCTATCTTCGGCTTATCCGAAATTCCAATCACATAACCACTGATGGTCCGGCTTCCTTTTCCAAACGGCACTTCCACTTTTGTACCAGTCTTTATGACTCCAAGTAAATGTTGCGGAATTTCATATTGAAAAGTCCTGTCTAACTTTTCCTGTGAAATATCTACAATAATATCTGCATACCATTTCTTCATCTGCTTTGCTGATTCTATTTTCCTGCAAGAATATCGCGGATTAAATCACGCTCATCCATTGGATATTTCTTTCCTTTGATTTCCTGATAATCTTCATGACCTTTTCCGGCAAGTACAATGACATCGCCTGGCTGTCCATTATGAATGGCATAGGCAATGGCTTCTTTACGGTCAATGATTTCCACATATTTTCCGTCTGTCTTTCCAATTCCAATCTTGATATCATCGATAATTGCCTGTGGTTCTTCATTTCTTGGATTATCCGAAGTAATAATCGTTAAATCTGCCAGTTTTCCAGATACTTCTCCCATCTCATAACGGCGCAGTTTGGAACGGTTTCCTCCACATCCAAAGAGGCAGACCAGACGTTTTGGTTTGTATTCTTTTAATGTCGTCAAAAGACTTTCAAGACTCATTGCATTATGTGCATAATCAATCATCAGCGTAAATTCATCCGATACTTTTACCATCTCGATACGACCTTTTACTTTTGCGGCTCTTAAGGCTTTCTGGATATTTTCCTCAGAAACTCCAAAGTGACGGCAGATTGCGATTGCAGTCAGAGAATTATAAACACTGAATTTTCCAGGCAGGTCGATTTCAACCGGGAAATCCATCAGACCCTGTACTTCATAATCAATTCCAAGCACACCTTTTCCGGTTACTAATTTTAAATCTTTTGCCCATAAATCCGCATTGTCATGCAGTCCATAAGTTTCTACCTTACAGGTATGTCCCTCTAATACCTGTTCTACATGTTCATCATCGGCATTTACAATTCCAACTTTACACTGTTTGAATAACAAACCTTTGCAATGCAGATAATCATCAAAATCTTTGTGCTCATTTGGTCCGATATGGTCCGGCTCAATGTTCGTAAAGATACCAAAATCAAATACAAAGCCTGCGGTTCTGTGAAGCATCAAGCCCTGTGAGGAAACTTCCATCACAACACAGTCACAGCCTGCCTCTACCATTTTTGCAAAATACTCTTGAACAATGTAAGATTCTGGAGTGGTATTTGCCGCCGGAATGACTTCATCCCCGATAATTGCCTCAATCGTGCCGATTAAGCCGACTTTGTATCCGGCATTTTCAAGAATGGATTTTACCAGATAAGTAGTGGTTGTCTTTCCCTTTGTTCCGGTAATACCGATGACTTTCATTTTTTCGGCTGGATGTCCAAACCATGCAGCAGAAATGCATGCCATCGCATACCGGGTATTTTCCACACGGATAACCGTAACTTCTTCTGGTACTTCTACTTCTTCCTGAACGACAAGTACGGTCGCACCTTTTTCTACAACCTCTTTTGCATATTTATGCCCATCGGACACTGCACCTTTGATGCATAAAAATAACGAATCCGGTGTCACCTTTCTTGAATCATAGACAACACTCTTGATTTCTTTGTCCAGACTTCCCTGAACACATGTATATTCAATCTGTTCTAATAATTGTGATAGCTTCATCATTTTCTATTGCTCCTTTCAAGAGGATTTTAATTCTGGAGTACAGCGTAAATTAAGTGGCTACGACGATTGACGACAACGCAGTAGATGAAAAATCAGGCAAGTCAAT
>JAIIAN010000095.1 GCA_022717655.1 Bacillota bacterium
AGACTTACACTTGTATTCCAAAGTCTGAGAATGATGTACGATTACAAGCTAAACTTGGTAGTAAGAACCCCACGGGCTTGCCCGTGGGAGTCGTCAGTAAATGGAATGGAACCATTTTTGTGGGAAGAACTGGAGCCATTTCAATTTGGATATATCGCAGGTCACGCAGCGGAGGTTCCGACTGTCGATGGTGCGGAGTTAAGACGCCGTGTATTTGAAGAGGTGGCAGAGGAATATCGTCCGACTGTGGAGCGCACGATGCAGACAACCGGACTGGCATTGTATCCGGAGTCAGAAGCATTGCTTCGTCTGCCGGCATTTCTTCCAGTCTATTTTATGGATTGCGGAGAAGTGCAGGCAGCAGTGAACGGGCAGACAGGCAAAGTATCTGTATTGGCGGAAAAAGAAACCAGGACCTATCCCTGGGTGATCGAGCCGCTTCTTGGAACGCTGGCAGTGATGATTTTTTTCTTTTTTGCATTCCGGAATTATGGCGGAGTGCCAATGGATCTGAAGGAACTGTTTGAACTGGTTGGCATGGCTGGACTGGTGGCAGCGCTGATTCTGTTTACGGTGTTCAGTAAGGGAAGAGAGGCCAGAGTTCGAAGAAAGATTCTTAAGGGTATCAGCGAAGAAGAAAAGAAGAAACCGGAAGAATCCATAAAACCGGTGTTCTTTGAAACGATTGGCGGAAAGGAACTTCCGGTACAGCTGAGATTCTACTCTCCGGGACGTATCGTGAAGATTGCGATGATCCTTCTGCTGGTGAATGCTTCCACTTGCATTCTGGCATGGATCCTCACTGCATTGAAGTGTATTGGCTCCGGTGACTGGACGCTGTTTCAGCAGCTGGATTACAGTTACAATATTATCTGGCTGTGTCTGGCACTTCCGATTTCGATGGCAGGATTTGCAGCATTTGGGCGAATAGGGGTCTATGATTCGCCGGTGATCTTTCAGCTTCTGGAAAATGGAAAACGAAAACGCATTCGCCAGAAGAGAGAGAACAGGAAAACTTTACTTATGCGTTGGAAGAATGTCAGGGAGACGATGGGAAACTGGGCGTTTCCGTTACTCATTGTATTACCATTATATGCCATGACTGTTTATATGATCATGAATCCCTGACCATAAAGCAACAGTAAAGAGTAGTGATGTATGATCTGGAAAGAAAGGGGGAGAAGATGAAGAAAACCCAGAAACCAAGAAAGAATAAAAAAACAGGTGCGGTTATCGTGATACTGCTTGGCTTACTTTGTGCTGTCTCTACAGTGAAATCGTGTGGTACAAAGCGTGCGGCTATGCAAGGAAAAGTGGATGATGTGGTATATGTGGGACAGGGCAGCTATGATCCGGCAAATGATGGAAAGATTGTGATTGTCTGCGGAGAGCTGAAGGTTCTGAAACCGGCTTATGATGACGAACTGGGACTTACGATCTATGCCCCACGTGTCATGCGAAGCGCAAAAAAAATGAAGCTGAAAAAGTGGAATCTCCCGGCAACAGAGGAAAATATGGAATGGAATTCCGATCTGGGCGTGGGTGCGCTGGAAATCTTCTTGGGTGAAGCAGATGTGGGAACCTATCATCTGTCAGACGAGTTTCTCGACAATCTTATGGTGGGAAAAGAATACGAATTTGATGATGAGACGCTGGAAGAGGTAGGGCTCACTATTCTCACAGACCGGAAATATCGCGGTGAAAAATTTATCGGAACCCAGCGAATGGGCAGAGGAGTCTTTGAGGAGGGCGATCGACGTTATCAGTATTCCGTTCCTGATCAGAGTGATGGGGATATGGTGACGGTAATTGGTATTCAGGAGCAGGGGACTCTGACCTATGTAAAAGGGGCGACACCCAATATGCTAAGCGGAGAACTGGATAAAAAAACCGCACTCAAAAAAAGTGGCATGTCTTCTGGTAGAGTCAGTATTTTCAGAGTTGTGCTAACTATTTTACTGCTGTCAACAGGTATCCGAATGCTTTTGAAGAAGCGTGCTCAAAAGGAAGATGGAAGTGGCTTATGAAAAAAGGAAGGAAAGGCTGGTTATTGCTGATGGCATTTATTACGTGGACGGCATTGCTCACAGGCTGCGAAAAGTGGTTTGGAAATAAGCCGGATAAAATGCCGGGAGACACGACAGTGGGAGCAGACAAAGAGAACACGAAGAATCTGGAAAAGAGCCAGAGTACACCGCTTCCGGATATTCAGGAACTGACGTATTATGTGCATGGAACGATGGTGGAGTCGATCTGGAGCATAAGCCTGATCCGACAGGGGGAGGAAGCGCTGATACGGGTGGAACCATGGGATGGAGAAGAAGAGGAGTCTTTTGACTATCCGGTGGCAGCAGAGATTCTTGATAAGGCACGTATGATTCTGGAGAACTATAATGTTGCATCCTGGGCAGGTTTTCGTGGAAGGGATCCCAATGCATTAGATGGCTATAGTATGAAATTTCAGGCGGAATTTGTGGATGGAAGCAAGATAGAAGCGTCCGGTGAAAACAACTTCCCTAAGAATTTCAATGAGGTTTTCTCGGAGCTGGATGACCTGACGGTTGAGGCGAAGGATGCATTTTATGAGAAATAGTCTTCTTTACTAAGTCCTATATTACTGTGTACCTTGAACTATCCCATCCGATGAGTCGAGGGCACTGAAAAATTTAAAGCGTTCATGAGCAAGCTGCAAAGCGGATTGCGAATGAACGCTTTACAATGCAAAATAATTTTTGATGGAGGAGAGAATAAGACAATGTCAAAGGATGAATATTTGATCACAGATGCGCCGCTGAAAGCATTGACTGTTTTTGCAATGCCTATGATTTTAGGAAGCTTTTTTCAACAAGTATATAATATGGCTGATTCTATTATCGTTGGTCAGTTTGTCGGATCTTCCGCACTTGCGGCAGTTGGTGCTTGCGCTGCACTTACGAATGTTTTCATTTGTATCGCCTTGGGTGCCGGTGTGGGCGCAGGGGTGCTTGTGAGCCGTTATTTTGGAGCCAGAGATTATAGTAAAATGAAAACAATCGTGTCAACATCATTGATTAGCTTTCTGATTCTAAGTATACTTCTGGGGGTTTTTGGTTTTTGCTTTTCCCGTTCAATGATGAGCTTATTACAGACACCAGCTGATATACTGGATGAAGCAGTACTGTATCTTCGTGTTTATTTTGTAGGCTTTCCGTTTTTGTTTATGTACAATATCCTTTCAACGATGTTCACATCTATCGGAGAGTCAAAAATTCCACTGGGTCTTTTGATATTCTCTTCTGTTTTGAATATATTTATGGATCTTTGGATGGTGGCCGGACTTGGTCTGGGTGTGTTCGGTGCAGCCCTTGCAACTCTCATTGCACAGGGGATTTCCGCAGTGTTTTCGCTTTTGATTTTCTTTAGTCGGATGCGCCGATATAAAAGTCATTTTGCCTGGTTTAATGGGCAGGAGTTGTATTCTATGCTTCAAATCGCCGTGCCATCAATTCTCCAACAGTCCACAGTATCAATCGGTATGATGATCGTACAGGCAGTTGTAAATCCATTCGGTACACAGGCACTTGCTGGTTATTCGGCAACGATGCGGGTGGAAAATGTTTTTTCATTAATCTTTGTATCCATTGGAAATGCAGTCTCACCGTATGTATCCCAGAATCTTGGCGCAAAGAAACCCCAGCGTATCAAAAAAGGGTATCACGCTGCACTGGTATTGGATCTGTGTTTTGCAGTTCTTGCTTTTATAATCATTGAAACACTGCATACTCAAATTTCCTCGCTATTTCTGGGTAAGGATGGAACCGCTTTGGCATATCAGGTGTCCGGGGATTATATGAGATGGCTCGGTTACTTTTTTATTTTCATGGGTATCAAGATGGCAACGGATGGAGTCCTTCGCGGACTTGGAATCATGCAGCCTTTTCTCATTGCGAATATGGTAAACCTGGCAATCCGTCTGTCAGTTGCTTTGTTCTGTGCACCTCGTTTTGGCATCTCATTTGTCTGGCTTGCTGTACCGGCCGGCTGGTTTGCAAATTTTCTGATTTCCTATGTGGCACTCAGGAAAACAGTTGATATCCAGTCAAGGATGCTTGTGGATGCACTTGACATAGAAGAAAAAGATGTGCTCAGAGCCATAAATGAATACACGGATGCATTGACTCTTCTGGATCAATATGACCACCAGGCATTAAGTAAGCCAGAGGGAAGTACTCCGATATACCGCATTACTTATGAAGATTGTGTTCAGATGGTTGGACAGATGAAGGATTCTTTTGAGACAGATGTATTTGGTGTAGAAAAAGAGAGCGGCAAGGTAGAAGGAATTATTGCCGCAGTTTACCAAAGTGTATTTGGACAAGATGCGTATCCGTCTTTGGAAGAGAAAGCGGCTAATCTGTTATATTTTATGATAAAGGATCATCCATACGCAGATGGATGTAAAAGAATTGCCGCATCACTGTTCCTGGAATTTTTAGACAAGAACAATGCGCTGTTTCAGGATGGGAGAAAGAGACTCAGTGATGGGACGTTAGTAGCAATCACACTGATGGTTGCTGAATCAAAAGCGGAAGAAAAAGATGTAATGGTAAAATTGATAATGAATCTGTTGAAGTTAAATTAAATTTAATGATATCCACAAAAAAGACAAAAATAAGCGTGCATTGTTGACCGAAGTTAACAATACAAGATATAATGATAAAAAAAGGTAGGGAAAACGGTAAATAGAAAATCAGTGCCGGGTAATAACCGGGTAAGTTGTGGAGAAAAGAGCAATGTACAAAGGTAGAAAAAGATTAGTTGTATTATGCATAGGTATACCTGTGGTTTTGGGAATGTGGATGATGGTATCAGTACGTTGCCGGGCTGCTGAAACAGATAATGATAAAAAGCAGTCTCAGATGGCAAAGCAAGATGATTCAATGCAACAGGAAACAAAAAAATCAGACACGCAGGCAAAAGAGCAGAAGATCATCCGTGTCGGTTCGTTTGAGGATACCTTTAATTATATGGATAAAAACGGTGTCAGAAGAGGATTTGGCTACGAATTCATGCAGGCTCTGGCAGGCTATACCGGATGGAAATTTGAGTATGTGAAATGTGACTGGTCGAACTGTTTTGACATGCTTGAAAAGGGTGAGATTGATATTATGGGAGATATCTCTTACACCGATGAACGTACAGAAAAGATGCTTTTTTCCGAGGAACCGATGGGAGAGGAAAAATATATTCTTTATGCTGATTTGTCAAATACGGATATTGTGACTTCTGATTTTAAGTCTCTGGATGGAAAACGTGTAGGTGTACTTATGGGTACAGAACCTGAAATTATGCTGACAAAGTGGGAAGATAAGAATGGCATAAATACAGAGCATGTAAATGTGTATAACAATGATGATGTCGAAAAGAAATTGGCGAATCATGAGATAGACTGTTTTGTATCTTTGGAGGAATCTATCTGGTCCGAACAGGGAATATCATCTGTTACCAATATTGGTAAATCAGGCATATATTTTGTAATGAATAAAGAGCGCAGCGATGTCAAGACAGAACTGGACTGGGCTATGCGTCAGTTGGCTCAAGATAGTCCTTTTTTTCAGGCAGATCTGTATAAGAAGTATTTTACCCTTGATTATAATCAGATTCTTACAGGTGAAGAAAAGTCCTGTCTGGAAGAATATGGTGATATCTGGGTAGGATTTTTAAACAATGATCCGGCAATCTTTTCTATGGAGGAAGAGACTGGAAAACTTACCGGCATGCTGTCAGAATATATCTCTTATGCAAAAGATTGTCTGAATGATCAGACGCTGGAGTTTAATATGAAGGCGTATGAGGATTATGACGAAATGATTCAGGCGCTACAGGATCATGAAATTGACATTATTTTTTATACCAGCAGAAATCCTGATTTTGCAGAAGAAAATGGATATGCACTTACAAATACAGCGTGGACTTACAGTCTGATGGCGGTAACAGATGGGAAAAAGTTTGATGAGAATGATGTGTATACAGTAGCTGTGCCAAAGGAAAAAGCTGCCTTAAAACAGCATATTGCGTTCAGTTATCCCCAATGGAAGCTTGTAGATTGTGATTCGCTTGAGGATGCAGCAGATATGGTTTCCGGTGAAAAAGCAGACTGTTTCCTCATGGGAGCAAGTCAGGCAATGATATATGATAACAGCAGGAGCTTCAAAAGTGTTCCACTTACAAAAACAATGGAGGCATGCCTGGCGGTAAGAAGTGGCGAGGCAGCTCTTTTGTCGATACTGAATAAAACTTTAAAGGCCATGCCGTCTGATATGCTTACAAGTGCAATTGCTATTTATGACAGTACGGCAGATAAGGTGACATTTTCGGACTTTGTAAAAGACAATCTGCTTGTTGTTTTTGTCACCATAGGTTTTTCTGCCTTTAGTATAATTGGCATTATTCTCATGCTTTTAAGAAAGGCAAAAAAAGCTGAAGCTGTCGCAAAGCTTGCGGCAAATGATACACAAAAACTTAATGATAAGCTGGAGATTGCTCTGAAAAAAGCAGAAAATGCCAGCCTTGCAAAGACAAATTTTCTTAACAATATGTCGCATGACATCCGTACTCCTATGAATGCGATTCTGGGCTATGCACAGCTTATGGATGATGAACTAAAAGGAAAAGAACTGCCTGAAACTTCAGAACATCTGGAAAAACTGCAACAGTCCGGCAGAATTCTTTTGTCAATCATAAACAATGTGCTTGATATGGCTCGGATTGAGAGTGGAAGGATGGAAATTGATGAGAATTATGCCCAGATTGAAGATATCTGGCAGAATTTGTTTGAAATATTTGCTGATGAAGCAAAGAAAAAGAAGATTGTATTTCATTACAAGGTGGATGTAGAGCATAAGCACATATTGACCGACATTACTAAGGTAGAGGAAATATTTGTTAATATCATGAGCAATGCCATGAAATATACTCTATCCGGTGGTTCTGTTACGGTAAACATAGATGAATTACCATGCGATGAGTCAGGGTACATAATAGTAAGAACTCGGGTGAGCGATACCGGAATCGGTATGAGTCAGGATTATCTGACAAAGATTTTTGAGCCGTTTACACGGGAACAGAGCACTACAAAGAGCAAAATCACAGGAACCGGACTGGGAATGTCAATCGTAAAAAAATATGTTTCTCTGCTTGGTGGAACAATAACTGTGGAGAGTGAGCTTGGAAAGGGAAGTGTCTTTACAGTTACACTAAAGCACAAGATAGCGGATAAAAGCTATTATGCAAAAAAATATGTTGAAAACCCGGAAACAGGTAGTGAAATCCTGAAAGGCAGGAATGTCCTTTTAGCAGAGGACAATGATTTGAATGCGGAGATTGCAGAAATAATACTGGAGCGTGCCGGTCTTAAAACAGAACGTGTGGAGAATGGTATTCAGTGTATAAACAGGATAATGGAAATGCCGGCGGGTACGTATGATATGGTACTTATGGATATTCAGATGCCTAAAATGGACGGTTATAAAGCAACACAGGAAATCAGACATCTGCCAGATAAAGCTAAAACGTGTATACCAATCATTGCAATGACGGCAAATGCATTTGAAGAAGATAAGAAGGCGGCGCTTGCGGTTGGAATGAATGGTCATATAGCAAAACCAATTCAAGTTGATAAGTTGCTGTCGATATTATCGGAAATCATTAGACAGCAAGAAGATTTTCAATAGACAGATTGAACGCAGATAAGCATTCCCCCGCTTCAAGTGCGCGGAGCACTAAGCAGCGGGGGAATGCTTTACGAATATGATTGATGCATTTTGCGAGTTGTTACACATCAATACCATCTCTTGATAGAACACCCTGAGTATAATAGTGCTTGACTTCACGCATTTCCGTAACCAAATCTGCGTAATCAATAAGCTCCTGCGGTGCATATCTTCCAGTGAGGACGACTTCTACTTTCGGGTTTCGATTTTGCAAGATTTTAATTACGTCTTCACTGAAAAATAATTTGAAATATAGGGCGATTGTAATCTCATCTAAAATCACCACATCAAATTCGCCGGATTCCAAAATTTTTCCGCATTTTTGTAAAGCAGCAGTTGCGACTTCTCTATCATGTTCATCAGGTTTTCGGTCAATGAAACAGCCAGCCCCAAGCTGTTCGATTTTGATGCCGTCCATTACAGTTTCTATGCCGGTTTCGTGGTATTTCATGTCTTTAATAAACTGGGCAATATACACTTTCTTGCCGGCAAACAAGGCTCTTAAAGCCAGACCAAAAGCCGCTGTACTCTTTCCTTTGCCATTTCCGGTGTATACGTGAACAAATGATTCTTTCACAATGGATACCTCCTATTTTTGCATATTTGTTATCTTTTATTTTAGCATGAATCAGGGTGTCTGTTAATCTTTTATATTGACAGGGGAGCATTTTTAGTATATGATTAGTACCAATAAAGGGGAGTAACCTACGTTACAAATAGCGTTTGTGGTGTCGTCAGTACGATGGAGACATCCGGTACCACAAAAAAATGGTGAGACTTTTATTGCATTTTTTGTTATGCAATAAGGGTTTCTTTTTTTATACGATTTTATCGAAAGAGTCTTTCATTGCATAATAAGCAGAGTACATTAGTAAACAGAGGAGGCTGAAACGTAATGAAAGAAATTTATCAACAATCAGTAGAAGAAGTTCTTGAACAGGTAGGCAGTAAAGAATTAGGACTTACGAGTGAGCAGGCAAGAAAGTCCAGAGAAAAATGTGGCTGGAATGAGCTTGCAGAAGGCAAGAAAAAAAGTATTGTTCAAATTTTCTTTGAACAGTATAAGGATTTTTTGGTACTTATTTTAATTGCATCGGCAGTCATATCCGGCATGCTTGGAGATGTAGAGAGTGCGGCGGTAATTGTGACAGTAATTACAATTAATGCAATTTTAGGCACGATACAGACAGTAAAGGCGGAACAATCGTTACAGAGTTTAAAGAAGCTTTCCGGACCAGAGGCGAAAGTATTGCGTGATGGGTCGGTTATTCAGCTTCCGGCAAGAGAGTTGGTTGTAGGAGATGTAATTTTACTTGAGGCAGGAGATATGGTTCCGGCAGATGGGAGATTGATTGAAAATGCAAGCCTTAAGGTTGATGAAAGTGCGCTTACCGGTGAAAGCCTTGCAGTTGAAAAAAGTAGGGATACTCTTTTGAAGGAAGCACCGCTTGGTGATCGGACAAATATGTTGTTTTCCGGTAGCTTTGTAACATATGGGCGAGGAAAAGCAGTTGTTACTGAGATAGGAATGCAGACTGAAGTCGGAAAAATTGCGGGGCTTTTGAAATCCACTTCAGAAAAGCAAACTCCTCTTCAGATGAGTTTGGAAAAATTTGGAAAAAAACTTTCTATTTTAATTTTAATATTTTGTGGAATTTTATTTGCAATCAGCGTATTTCGTGGTGAAAAAGTGAGTAGTGCATTTATGTTTGCAGTGGCGCTTGCAGTTGCAGCAATTCCGGAAGCGTTGAGTTCGATTGTGACAATTGTGCTTTCTTTTGGAACACAAAAAATGGCAAAAGAGCATGCAATTATTCGTAAACTTCAGGCAGTGGAAGGTCTTGGAAGTGTTTCAATTATCTGTTCGGACAAAACCGGAACACTAACTCAGAATAAAATGACTGTAGAAGATTATTATATAGATGGAAAACGAATTTCAGCAAGTGAAATTGATATAACAGACCTGGCTCAAAGACAGCTTTTGGATGATAGTATCTTGTGTAATGATTCAACAAATGAAAATGGGGTAGAAATCGGAGATCCTACAGAAACTGCGTTAATTAATTTGGGAAGTCGATATGGGGTTGAGGCTGTAAGTGTAAGAAGTCTTTTTCCAAGGGTTGGAGAACTTCCATTTGATAGTGAGCGCAAAATGATGTCAACGCTGCATCAAATTGATGGTAAAAATCGAATGATCGTAAAAGGGGCAGTTGATCGGCTTTTAGAACGAACAGAACGAATTTGGACAAAAGCTGGAATTCGAGAACTTACGGAAGAAGAAAAAGAAAAAATCCAGAAACAAAACCAGGAGTTTTCGATGGAAGGATTACGAGTGTTAGCATTTACCTATCGTGAGCTTCCTGACCGACATAACCTAACGATAGAAGATGAAAATCATTTAGTATTTCTTGGATTAATTGCCATGATGGATCCGCCGAGAGAAGAATCAAAAGCAGCAGTTGAAGAGTGCATAAAAGCAGGAATTCGTCCGGTTATGATTACAGGAGACCATAAAATTACGGCGGCGGCAATTGCAAAAAGAATTGGAATTTTGCATGATTTATCGGAAGCTTGCGAAGGTGCAGAGATTGAAAATATGAGTGATGAGCAGTTAAGAGAGTTTGTTCCGAATATTTCTGTATATGCAAGAGTATCACCGGAACATAAAATTCGCATCGTTCGCGCATGGCAGGAAAAAGGAATGATTGTGGCGATGACAGGAGATGGTGTAAATGATGCTCCGGCATTGAAACAGGCAAATATTGGTGTCGCAATGGGAGTAACCGGAACAGAAGTTGCCAAAGATGCGGCTGCAATGGTGCTTACAGATGATAACTTTGCAACAATTGTAAAAGCAGTGGAAAATGGACGAAATTTATATCGAAACATCAAATCTGCGATTCAATTCCTCTTATCAGGTAACTTCGGGGCAATTTTAACGGTGCTTTGTGCATCACTGGCAGGGCTTCCGGTTCCGTTTGCACCGGTGCATTTATTGTTTATTAATCTCTTGACAGACAGCCTTCCGGCAATTGCACTAGGAATGGAGCCACATAACAGAGAAGTGATGAATGAAAAACCAAGATCTGCAGATGAATCGATACTGACAAAAGATTTTCTTACGAAAGTTGGTCTGGAAGGCTTGGTAATCGGTATAATGACGATGGGTGCTTTTTTAACAGGGTATCATCAAAATGGTGCGTTACTCGGAAGCACGTATGCGTTTGGAACACTCTGCCTGGCACGTTTATTCCATGGATTTAACTGTAAATCAGATCATCCGGTTCTCTTTACAAAACGCTGTTTTAATAATAAATGGCTTCAGGGCGCATTTTTGCTTGGTGCAGCGCTTATTACAGCTGTGTTGATGGTTCCGGAGTTTCATACAGTGTTTAAAGTAGAAACTTTGACTTGGATGCAGCTTGGATG
>JAIIAN010000418.1 GCA_022717655.1 Bacillota bacterium
ACTAATCTGTGCATGTTTTTGCGTAAAAAAGCGAGGCTTATGAAGGGTTCTTCCTGTTATTTGTTTGTCAGGATGCCTTTCTTTTGTGTTTAGTTATTAAGTTTTAAAATAGTAATGATTTTATTTAGAATATTGCGTAGGTGTTACGCCCACGCGCTTCTTAAACACTTTGGCGAAATACTTGGGGTCGGTAAATCCCACCCGATAGGCTATCTCGTTGATGCGCAACTGATGGGTTTCGATGAGCTGCATGGCTCGCTTGATGCGTATCTCCAAGATAAAGGCCGCAGGTGTCTTGTCGAGTGTATCCTTGCAGTGGGTATAGAGCTGCGTGCGGCTCATGCCCATGTCGGCCGCCAATTGTTCCACGCCATAGTCGGGGGCGGCCATCCGCCGTTCGATGCAATTGACCAGCTTCTGTGCCAGTTCCCGGTCATAAGGAGTGGCATCGGGAGCTGACGGAAACAGGTCGGTTGTCGTATCGACAGTGGTATCGGAGCTTGTAATGAGCCGTGGATGGGTAACCTTCCACATCAACCAACCAATGATACCCAACATCGCCAACAGTACAACGATCATGCACCACTGCCACCACGAGGGGGCAACGTAGAAACAAACTTCCGTAACATTGTCGGTCCACAGTCCCATGGCATCAGTGCTACGAAATTCGACCACATGCCGACCTGGCATAATCCACGACAGAGCCACCTCCTCGTTGCCACCCACCAGATAATGCCATGTACTGTCACCCTTCTCGCGCCAAGCATAACTCACCGTGCGGGGGATGCGAAAGTCCATGACCGACGGACGTACAACAATTTCGCCACCCATACTGATGGTGGCGCCTGCGTTTTCTATGTAGATAGAAGGTAAATAGTTTGTGTGGAAGGGGGACAACTGCATCTGCAAGATGCCATCCTTCAGGCCTGTATATAGAACATTCCTGTCTATGAAGGGTTGGATTTCGGAGAATGACACATTCTCGCCAAAATAAGTGGTATCGAAGTAACGTGAGCTACCACGCTGGGTGTCGTACAAGACGAGGCCATCGGGATTGGAGAACAGCACCTGACGCTTGGGGCAAGCCACAACCGAATGGACACAATCGCCCAAACCAGGAATGTTAAGCTGACGCAACTGGCCATGTTCGTCGACGATAAAGGCACCTTGACTATAGGCACCTACATACAGGGTGCCATCTACCCGGACGACACCCGACACGTCGATATCACCTATGTGCGAAAGCAACTTGCCTTGCTGGTTATACATATAGAGGCCTTCGGTGGTGCACAGGGCTATGGTATCGCCCAACTCGTATATTCTACGCACCTTGGCCAGTTCCGACCTATCGACATCATGGATGGCTTCACCGAGATGGTCGAGGCGCAAGTGTGGGTTTTTGGTATCTACCACAACCACACCACCGCCCCAGGTTCCAACCCACAGCCATCCCGTCCGTGCCGAAACATGGATGTCGAACACCTGATCCATGGGCAACCTTGGCGTATTTTGCTTCTGGTACCAATATAGTTTCTGCCCACCAGTAAAAGGCTTATCAATACATACCAGTCCGCCCACACGCAAGGCCAGCCATATCCTACCATATATGTCTTGCTGTATGTTATAGGCCGACTCGACAAATTCGGCAGGGGAAGGCTGCATCTTGCCTTGGGAGTTCACATAACCCATAAATTGTCCTGTTGCCGAATAGCGTATCAATTGCTTGGCCTTGGTGCCCACTAAGTAAGTGCCATCCTTGAGTCTGGCAATGCATCTCACATCGGCAGTGAAGTGGGTGCCAGCGGCATCGCCCACCTTATTATAT
>JAIIAN010000419.1 GCA_022717655.1 Bacillota bacterium
ACTATATTGCCTGTGGAAAGAACTATCCGGAAAAAATTGCGGAAATCGTAAAAGGTGTTGCAACAGGATGTGAAATGTCAAGTGCTGCATTAATCGGTGGAGAGACAGCAGAAATGCCAGGTTTCTATCCGGAGGATGAGTATGACCTTGCAGGTTTTGCAGTTGGCGTGGTAGATGAAAAAGATTTAATTACAGGAAAAGACTTAAAAGCAGGGGATGTTTTAGTGGGTATGGCATCTTCAGGTGTTCACAGCAATGGATTTTCTTTAGTTCGTAAAGTATTTGATATGACAAAAGAATCATTGGATACTTATTATGATGAACTTGGAAAAACACTTGGAGAAGCATTAATTGCACCGACAAAAATCTATGTAAAAGCGCTCAGAAGCGTGAAAGAAGCAGGAGTGCGTGTAAAAGCATGTAGTCATATCACAGGCGGTGGTTTCTATGAAAACGTACCGAGAATGTTAAAAGATGATGTATGTGCAGTGATTGAAAAAGACAGTTATCCAATTCCTCCAATTTTTAAATTAATGGCCGAAAAAGGTCAGATAGAAGAAACCATGATGTACAATACTTATAATATGGGTATCGGTATGATTATGGCAGTAGATCCTGCAGATGTGGACAAGACCGTAGAAGCAGTCAAAGCAGCAGGAGAAACTCCTTATGTAATCGGAAAAATCGAAGCCGGTGAAAAAGGCGTAAAATTAGTATAAATAAAATGAGCGGGGGTGTGGCATGTTGGATGCCGCAGCCCTTTTGCTGTAAAAATGGATAAAATTTGGATGTGATTGGCAGAGAACAATTGCAAAAATTAGTGGAGGAAAAACTCCAAAGGTACATCAATAACAGGAGGAAGAGGCACGTGAAATTAGCGGTACTTGTGTCAGGAGGCGGAACGAATCTTCAGGCAATTATCGATTCCATTGAAAATGGAACAATTACAAATGCGGAGATTGCGGTTGTAATCAGTAATAATCCGAATGCTTATGCGTTAGAGAGAGCGAAAGCACATCACATTGAGGCAAAATGCGTTTCACCAAAAAGTTATGAATCGAGGGAAGCATTTAATCAGGCTTTGCTTGAGGCAATCCAGTCTTATCAGGTGGATTTGGTGGTGCTTGCAGGTTGTCTGGTTGTGATTCCTGAAATTATGGTAAAGGCTTATCCAAATAAAATCATTAATATTCATCCGGCTCTGATTCCATCTTTTTGCGGAACCGGATATTACGGCTTGAAAGTACATGAAGGTGTCTTAAAAAGAGGCGTAAAAGTGACGGGAGCAACGGTTCACTTTGTAGATGAGGGAACAGATACCGGTCCGATTATTTTACAAAAGGCAGTGGAAGTGAAACAGGAAGATACTCCTGAAGTTCTTCAAAGAAGAGTCATGGAAGAGGCAGAATGGAAGATTATGCCAAGGGCAATTGATTTAATTGCAAATGGTAAAGTGGAAGTAGTAAACGGTCTTGTAAAAATAAAAGAATAACAAGAGCGGTGAAAGGGGAACATACATGAAAGTATTAATTATTGGAAGCGGCGGAAGAGAGCATGCAATTGCGTGGAAAGTGGCACAGAGTCCGAAAGTAGATAAAATTTATTGTGCACCTGGAAATGCAGGAATCGCAGAGCTTGCAGAATGTGTAGATATCGGTGCAATGGAATTTGAGAAACTTGCTGATTTTGCACAGGAAAAAGAAATCGATCTTACGATCATTGGCATGGATGATCCGCTGGTCGGTGGTGTCGTAGATGTATTTGAGGCCCGCGGTCTGAAAGTATTCGGACCAAGAAAGAACGCTGCGATCCTTGAGGGA
>JAIIAN010000420.1 GCA_022717655.1 Bacillota bacterium
GGATTTGTACAGCAGGTATTTGCACACTTTGGATACAGCTTACCACGTGTCAGTGATGCCCAGGCAAGTGCAGGTAGAGGGATCTCTTACTCTGAAGCACGTGCCGGAGATATCATCGTATATTCCGGACATGTAGCAATTCTTACTGGAGACGGCGGAATTGTACATGCTTCTAACAGTGCACCATATCCACAGGGTGGAATTAAATATTCATCTAACGCACTGTATCGTCCATACATAGCAATCAGAAGAATTGTAGAGTAATCTAATCTTACTTTAAGAGAATTAAAAAACGAACGAAAGACAAAAGGGGTCTTGTACAAAATAGTACGGGACCTCTTATTTGTTACAGGATTTTAAATTCGGGCTTGCTAATGTAATAAATTTGTGATATCATGTTCAAGGTAATATTGTCTCAGAAAGAAAATGTGAGGTACATAAAATATATGAAAAAAAGATTTCTTTGTCTCAGTCTTATCTTTGCTCTTGCAGTCACACAGGTTATGCCGGTAGCTGCATCCAGAAAAGAGGAAGTGCAGACTGAAAAAGCAAATACAGAAAGTAAATTGTCTGCTGCGGAAAGCAAAGAAGCAGAACTGGAAGAACAGAAAGAAGCCTTATTAGGAGAAATCAATTCTCTTGACCAGTCTCTTGTAAAAACATTAGCAGAAATTGAAATCTTAAAAGGTGAGATTTCAGATAAAGAAGATTCTATAGAAGAAACAAAAGAAAAACTTGCAGAATCTGAAGCAGAGCGTGATGAACAGTATGCAGCCATGAAGAAAAGAATTCAGTATCTTTACGAAAATGGTGGAAGCGGTGCATGGGCACAGATGCTGTTAGAATCCAGCAATATCTCAGATTTATTAAGCAAAGCAGAATATACAGAAAAGATGTATCAGTTTGACAGAGATGAACTCTCTAAAATGAAAAACGTCGTAGAGCAGGTAACTTCTCTTGGAAATCAGTTAGAAGAAGAAAAAGGTGAGTTAGAACAGATGAAACAGGCTCAGGAAGAGCAGCAGGAAAATCTGGAAAACGAACTGGAAAAGAAAAAAGCAACAGCTTCTGACTATGAAAATCAGATTTCTGAAGTAAAAGCACAGGCTGCTGAATATAGAAAATTAATTGAACAGCAGAATGCAGAACTGAAGAAGATTCAGGAAGAGGAAGCAAGAAAAGCAGAAGAGGCAAGAAAGGCCGCTGAAGCAAAAGCTGCCGAAGAAGCTGCTAAAAGGAAAGCCGCTGAAGCTGCCGCAGCAGCAAAAGCAGAGGCTGCAAAGAAGGCTGCAAGCACAAGCAAGAGCAACAGTGCTTCTAATACAAGCAGTTCTTCTAGTACAAGCAGTGCTTCTGAAAGCCAGTCCTCTAACACAGGAGTTTCTAACACAACAAGCACTACAACTGATACAACAACCACTACTACAACAGCACCGGAAGAAAATACTACAGTAGATGAATCTTATGAAGAAGAGACAACAACTTCTTCAGGAAGTACTTCCAGTGCAAGTGGAGATGCAGTCGTTTCTTATGCAAGCCAGTTTATCGGAAATCCGTATGTCTATGGTGGAAACAGCTTAACAAACGGAATTGACTGTTCAGGATTTGTACAGCAGGTATTTGCACACTTTGGATACAGCCTGCCACGTACCAGTGATGCACAGGCTGGTTCAGGAAGAGGAATTACCTATTCTGAATCCCGTGCCGGAGATATCATTGTATATTCCGGACATGTAGCAATCCTTACCGGAGACGGCGGAATTGTACATGCTTCCAACAGCAAACCATATCCACAGGGCGGAATTAAATATTCATCTAA
>JAIIAN010000421.1 GCA_022717655.1 Bacillota bacterium
CTCTTCAGACCGTCTTAGACAGTCTGAAGAAACTCGGCTATTATCCACATTGGACGATTCTGTCATCTTTGGATTATGGACTTCCTCAAAAAAGAGAAAGATGGTATTGTGTCGCATTTAGAAGTGATGTCAACTTTGAGTGGCCAAAACCAGTAGGGGGACATCCTGTGTTGCGTGATATAGTTGACATGAATGATCATAATCCTTCATTGGCGATTTCTAAATTTGAGCTTGATAGGATTGACTACCATTTTGCAAAGGCAAAACCTGGTGATAGAATCCAGCATGACAACTCTAAGTATAAGCCCAATACGAAGAAAGGCAAATATGGAGTGTATTCATTCCAAAAAACTGATGGCTCTTTGAGATTTCATGTAGGTGATCCAGCAAAGACTCAAATTCAAGAGGCTTTTTATTCGTGCCTTGACACATATGCCTCCACAATTATAGCCAATAGAACACCTAAGTTATGGGATATTCGTAGAAAGTTGTCTGTCCTTGAATCGAAAAGACTCCAAGGTTTCCCAGATGACTTTGTATTCCCCGTATCAGATGCTCAGGCATACAAACAATTAGGAAATTCAGTCAGTGTTCCAATTATTGTAAAGATAATGGAAAACATGATTAAAACTTACGAGAAAACTCTTGAAAAATGAAATACATAAGTGTAAAGTCCGTCGTAGAAGCCTATAAAGGATTTCAAGACTGCATGACCAATAAGTCATGGGGGTACTTGGCTTTGCTAAAAGGATGTAATAATAGCATTGTATCATCTGTACCTTATGAGGTGGATCTTGATGGTGTTTCCAATTTCCTTGAAAACATATTCAATTTAAGCCAAACCAAAAAACAATATAATAGTGGGCGTTCTTTGTATGTAGTATTTTCTAATAAATGGGAGAAATACTTTAACGACCAAGGTAAACACATGCCTAATATTTATGACATTGCTGTTTGGGCTTATCGGAGAACGCCTTTCGAGGATAATATTACCATTGAGAACATACTACAAAAATTTGCCAGTGAATTCAATATACCATTGAATATAGTTTCTGACAGTTTCAATACTCATACTATAAATATTGAGTTTTCAAACTCTTTGTATCTGGAAAGTACATTAAAAACGGAGTTAAAGAACATAGGTGTAGATGTGTCAAGAGAAAATATTGATGCAAAGAAAGGTGGTGTTGTCGCATCCCCAGGCGAAATAAGCCGTGGTCCTTTTGTTCAAACTCTATATGCAGGATTAGAGATAACAGACTATGTTTTGATTTTACAATCGGACTATCATTCTCTATATGGAAATGGCATAAAGTCGGACAACAAAGAACACAAGTCTGAACAAAGGAAATCTTTCCAGCAAATCTTCTATGGTGCTCCAGGCACAGGCAAGTCATATACCATCAATGAGCAAACTCAAAATGCGGATGTTATCCGTACAACATTCCATCCAGACACTGACTATTCAACATTTGTGGGTGCTTATAAGCCAACTACTAAAGAAGTAGAATTGCGTGACCTTTCTGGACATAAAGTCGTAGAAGATGGTGAGATTATAAAAGAAGACCGCATTGTTTATGAATTTGTTGCACAATCTTTCTTACAGGCATACGTTAGTGCATGGAAGAAGTTTGCAGATGCAAATGAGAACGAGCCGCAAAAGCAATACCTTGTAATCGAAGAAATAAATAGGGGTAACTGTGCGCAAATTTTTGGTGACTTGTTCCAATTACTTGACCGCAACGATAAAGGCTTTTCTGATTATCCGATAAAAGCGGATGCTGACATGAAGCGGCAACTTCAAAAAGCATTTAAAGG
>JAIIAN010000422.1 GCA_022717655.1 Bacillota bacterium
TTTCCAGCAGAAAAATTTCGTTCCTTTCGTGCAATATATGTAGCACTTAAAAGGTTCTTTCAACGAGACCGGTCTTGTCTTACGGATTTCCACCGTTTTCCAGCCCGAAAAGATACGGCTGCACCATTCAGGCTGGATACTCAAAAGAACGGCAGTTTCTTCCATGCTCATTTCTTTTCCTCCCACGGTAGTTTCGGAAGCGGCATCCAAACGCGGACCGCCTCCGGGTTCTTTTTGGCGTACTGTAAGGACGTAGCGACCGCACAGTGGGCACCGGCGTGGGCGATCAGAACGCGGCCGCAACAGTCGCCGTCTTCCTCCTTTGGAGGTTCCTCTGCCGTGTAGCGCCAGCGCTGGGCGTCCTGGGCTGCTGCCGTCGGAGTGTTTTCCACAACGCAAACAAGCTGCTCCAACTCGTTCTCCATGTCCGGGTTATACCATCCGCCCAGGATTTCCGGGGCCAGGTCGCGGATTCTCTGGATCACGTCCTCCGCGTAGACCATACGTTTTTTGCTCATTTCCGTGCCTCCCTTGCCAAAAGCTGGTCAAGCTGACGGATCATCTGCTCGAATATGTTGCGGCAGTAATCTTCCAGCGAGAATTTTTCGCCGCAGGCCTCTGCCAGCGTTCTTGCCTCTGTTGAGCAACTCATTTTCCTTACAATGCCGTTTGACTTGCGCATGGTTATGCAAAACTCGCCCGGGAATATGGAAGCCGAAACCTTCGCTTTTGCGCCCTTCTCTTTATATTCCTTGCAAAGGTTTTCAAAAATTTCCTTCATTTTGTATTCTAAGTCAGCTTCCTTAAAACCCAAAAATTCAGAAATGCCATAACTTCCGCCGTCGCAATGGTGAATAGAAAACAGTGTGGGCGCATTCATGCACAGTCGTCCAGGCTCAATGCCGCTTGCAATTAACGCCGCCTCGTTTGCGCCATTCATGGCAGCGCGTCCGGTGTCCGTGCCACCTTCAACGTATTCCTCGCCGCAAAGGCGGCAACGGTACACAGAAATATATCTACTCATTCCCGTGCCCCCCGCGCCTTCCGAAGGTGCTTCATTTTGTAGGCAGTCGCCTGGTAGCCCTGCCAGCGTTCAGAAAACCACTTCTGCCAGGTCGCGCAGCCTGGGAAGGTCTTTCGGTTGTCGCCTTTGCCAATGGTAATGCTCGTGCAACCAGCGGAAGCGCATTTGAGGCAAGGGCTGTCCGCCGGGCGCGGGAGGTTGTCTGTGCTGCTCATTGTGTGTTCTCCCCTTTCGCCTTATTTCCGGCCCCTGCGGGCCTTCGGCGGCTCGCTATTCATGGGCTGGTATCTGTTCTTATTCTCGTTCCACTCAAGCGCCACAGGGGCCTCACAGTTCAGGCACGGCATATCAAATGCGGCGTCCTGGATATTCGTGTGGTACCGGTAAGCGCTGCCGCACTCGCACCAGATCTTGACCTGGCGCATATTTTTGAGCTCCGTTTTCCCGCCGCACTCCCGGCAGTAGCACGAGGAAATCGGCGTCTTTGCGCAGAAGCCGCGTTCCTGGCCGCATTTTTCGCAGCGCACATACAGGAAGCCGGTAAACTTTGCTGCGGCGGGCGCCTCCTGGGCTCTGTGAGCGCTTTCCGCGGGCGGCGTGGGTTTCACCATGGCGGGAATGTTCGGCCGCTGCACAATGCGTTCTTTATGCGGTGCGGGGCGCTGGAACGTCTTCGGTTCAAAGGGCGGCCGGTCCACCACGTTCTTCACGGAATCCTCAACCTCCTTTTCCACGGTTTTTTCCAGCGGTTCGTTCTCCTGCTTCTGCTGGGCGGCCGCTGCCTCCTTCT
>JAIIAN010000423.1 GCA_022717655.1 Bacillota bacterium
TGCTGCTGCACACTGAAGTGCGGTTGTCGCATTTGCAAGAATCAAATCCACATTATCTGCAACAAAGTTATTGGTAATGGTTGCACAGTTTGCCTGCTCACCTTGTCCATTTTGAAGGTCAAATGTAACATTGTCTTTTCCAAATTTTTCTTCACACGCATCTTCAAATCCCTGTGTTGCCTGGTCAAGTGCCTCATGCTCTAACTGCTGGCAGATACCAATTTTGTATACTTTTCCAGAATCAGAAGAGGAACTGTCAGAAGCGCTGTCGGAAGAACCAGAAGAAGAACTTCCCCCACATGCAGAAAGTGATACAGCTACAGAAGCTGTCATTAAAACCGCCATAATTTTCTTTAATTTCATATCTTTTTCCTCCTTTTTTTATATGCACTCTCGGAGTCTTTCATGCACTTGCTTTTGTGGCTGATTTTATGAAAAGACTTCAAGAATACATGATGGATGCATTTTCCTTCTTAAATACACCTTGATACAATTTTGCTTTAAACCGTTACCCTTTAAAGCGATAAATCATATAGAAATTATAAATAAAATTATAGTCATTTTTGTACACTTCGTCAAGTCATATTTAAAAAAAGAAACAGCCTGTTTCCTAAGATTCAGACTGTTTCTTACTTTTTGTGCTTTTGACTTATTTTTTATGCTTCATCAATCGCTTTTCCAATATCATTTCTCATGTATTTATTTTCAAAAGAAATCCATTTTGTTGCCTCATAAGCATTGGCACGGGCTTCTTTTAAATCTGCCCCTTTTGCAGTTACACCTAAGACACGACCGCCATTGGTTACAATTTTTCCATCTTTAAATGCGGTTCCCGCATGGAATACATAATAGCCGTCTTTTTCTTTAAATGTCTCCAACCCTTCAATCGGGAATCCTTTTTCATAAGAAACCGGATATCCATCAGAAGCTAAAACCACGCAGACTGCGGCATTATCTTCAAACTGTAAATCTACTTTATCAAGTGTTCCATCAATGCAAGCTTCAAATACTTCCACGATATCATTTTTTAATCTTGGAATGACTACCTGTGCTTCCGGGTCACCAAATCTTGCATTATACTCTAAGACTTTTGGACCTTTCTCTGTCAGCATCAGACCAAAGAAAATAATTCCTTTAAATTCACGTCCCTCTGCTGCCATTGCATCTACCGTTGCCTGATAAACATATTTCTCACAAAAATCATCCACTTCTTTTGTGTAGAATGGGCTTGGAGAGAAAGTACCCATACCTCCGGTATTTAATCCCTGATCCCCGTCTTTTGCACGTTTATGGTCCTGTGCGGATGTCATGGTTTTAATTGTTTTTCCATCTACGAAAGAAAGCACAGAAACTTCACGTCCCGTCATAAATTCTTCGATTACCAGAGTATTTCCGGCAGAACCGAATTTCTTATCGAGCATGATGGTTTTTACCCCTTCTTCTGCCTCTTCCAAAGTGTTACAGATTAAAACACCCTTTCCAAGTGCCAGTCCGTCTGCTTTCAACACAATCGGGAAATCTGCTTTTTCTCTTAAATAAGCAAGTGCCTCATCTGCACTTTCAAAATTTTCATAAGCAGCGGTCGGAATATTGTATTTTTTCATTAAATCTTTTGAAAAAGCCTTTGAACCTTCCAAAATCGCTGCATTTTTTCTCGGTCCAAATACACGCAGACCTTCTTTTTCAAAGGCATCTACAACTCCACCAACCAGTGGATCATCCATACCTACTACGGTTAAATCAATTTCTTTTTCTTTCGCAAAAGCTACAAGTTTATCAAATTCCATTGCGCCGATTGCTACACATT
>JAIIAN010000424.1 GCA_022717655.1 Bacillota bacterium
AAGCCTAAAGAACCTGAAAGAAAAGCGAAACGCGCATCCGGAGCAGTTTGAAGCAATATCGAACGCTTCGGCGAACAAACAGAAAACGTTACTGGATGCACTTTATGAAGAAGGAATCATACCAACCTACTCTTTCCCCAAAAATGTGGTCAGTACCTATATTTCCGATATGAATGGAATCCTTCGCTATGAGGTGGATCGTGGATTGGATATTGCAATCAGTGAATATGCGCCGGGACGCTCAATTGTTGTGGATAAACAAACCTATCAGATAGGAGGAATGTATAGTCCTGGAAGTGATCGGGTATACGGTCAAGCAGCGACACCTGCAAGGGCTTATATGGATGATGCGAATTATCTGAAGAATATTCTGACTTGCCCGGATTGCGGCTGGTTTGGTCTTGCAGATGAGAGACCGGATGCCTGTCCGTTCTGCGGAAATCGTGCATTGGAGGAAGGAAGACAAATGCTCCGACCGTGGGGATTTGCACCTAAAAATGCAGAAGCAGTACCAGATGCACAACTGGAAGAGGAATATTCATCGGTTCAACCGCCGCTATATTCGACACTTCCGGATGCAGAGGATATCCAACCGATTTCCGGCTGCAAGAATATCCGGATGGCTTCTCGCACAAACCAGCGAATTATTATGGTGAATCAGGGACTTGGAAACAAGGGATTTATGGTATGCCCGGATTGCGGTGCAGCAATGCCGGGTGACAATGAAAAGACATTGGATGGAGTTTTGCGACCCTACAAATCGAAATATGCCCGGAAACCGTGCAACCATAGAAATGCAAGAAACGTCAATATTGGATATGATTTTATTACGGATATGTTGGTATTGGAAATCAAACTGGATGAACAGAAGATGGACATTCATCGGACGGATAATCCTTGGCTGACGAGGGCGGCTCAATCGCTGGCAGAAGCATTTCGTTTGGCGGCGAGCAAAGAATTGGATGTTGAGTTTACAGAGCTTGTTACAGGGTATCGAATCCGAACCAATAATGCCGGGGCGTTTGTGGATGTTTATCTATACGACAGTTTATCCAGCGGTGCAGGATATGCAGTCAGCGTAGCGGACAATATTGAAACGTTATTGAATCGAATCCGTGAGCTTTTGGCTTCTTGCGACTGCGGTAACGCTTGTCACAAGTGCTTAAAGCATTATCGAAATCAGTATGTACATGGTCTGCTTGATCGTTTTGCTGCATTAGAACTCCTCGATTGGGGAGTAAATGGAGAGTTGGCTGATTCATTAACAGTAGAGGGACAGAAAGCACTGCTGCTCCCGCTGGAATCGATTTTGCGAGTATCAGGATGCACGCTCCTTGTTACGAATAATGAAATTGTAGCGAAGCACCGAGGACGAGAAGTAAAACTTGTTGTATATCCGGCTATGTGGAAAGAACCACGTGAGGATGGAACGATTTATGTGAGTGACGCTTACATAAAGTATGCAAAGCCGTATGCAGTTCAGAAGATTTTGAATGTCTGATAAGATAATAGAACCCTATATTAAGTAAAGTGTGCAGGAGAGTGTGCTCGATGACTGAACAGGAAAAACTCCACCGCGCAAAACACTATATTGACAGCCTTGCCAATGGGTTGAATCCATTGGATGGAACGCTGATTCCAGAACAGGACGTCGTGAATAACGTAAAGATTTCTCGATGCCTGTTCTTTGTATCCGATGTCCTGAGAAAACAGCTTGATGGTCATGAACCTAAAAAGGTGTCCGGGAAGGATAAGAAACAGTTTTACATTACGGAAGAAGAAAAGCTGCAATATATAC
>JAIIAN010000425.1 GCA_022717655.1 Bacillota bacterium
CTGGCACTGTTTTCAGGGAGGAGATCAGTCCAGTTGATAACAGGAGATAAAATACGGGCCAGAAACCGCAGTATACGGGCTTTAAGTTGATTTCGGTAGACTTGGGGAGAGTTTGAAATGGTGCGATAATAGGAACAGAATAAAAACCATAATTAATTGTTTTTAAAAGAATTAAAAACGCAGGAAATTCAAGATACCCCCAAAAGTACCCCCACAAAAAGTTGTCAGCCTAAAAAATGTTCAGTTGGGCTTTGCTAAATTACCCCCATTAAACGTTGAAGTGGGTATCGGTATCCTTTTCTAAAAATCATCAGCAAGATCATCCTCCCATTCTGCTTCCCTCGCAGTCCTTGCGATAAAGACACCAATAACAATACTTTGAGGAAGATGGAGCTTGATCGTTGTTTTCATTGCTTTGAAATGGCTACCAGCTGTAAGCACATCATCGAAAATAACTATATATTTTCTTAGATTAACGGCTAAAGTTTCATCGAAAATATAATTACCAGCTATTTCTTCTGGGGTTGGACGCGCTTCAACTGAATGCGATGCCTGTACTGAAACTCTTTGTTTGATTAATTCAATATATTGCAGATTAGGTTTGGTTTTTTGACACTGTTTTAGAACATCGATAAGCCTACTATCGTACGCAGGATCTGAACAACATTTTGAAGGCGGAACGGGAACAAATGTAAGTTCGTCAATATTCGATATTGAGTTTATGAGATTTGCGACATTAATAATAGCAGACTCTTTGTAAACCCACTCTGCCTTACCTTTCTTCTCGACACCCTTCTTAAAATTATGGATAAGATTATTGGTATTACTGAAAGCGTATCCCTTCCTCGCGGTGTATTCGCCAAAGAAATAACATGTATCATCTTCACTAAGATGATAGTGCTGGCCGCGAGTTAACTCATCAATTTTTGTTAAACGCATACACACCTCAGATGCTTCCGTATATCATCGTAATCTCTAACTCTTATAGCCCCCTGCGCTTCATATTTAGCTGGCCATGAGATAGAAGAATTGTGAAAACAAGAATCTAAAATAAATAATTTTCGACCCTGTGCTAACGCGGCTCTCGCTTGAATCAATGTACCTGATGTGTCTGAGGCTTCTACAATAATTGTTGCCTCTGTCAAAGCCGACATAGTTACATTTCGTTCAGGGAAGAAAATACGATTACTGCGGAAATCCTGATCCAAATAGCGTTGGAATGGGACTTGGCTGATTAATAAAAACTCTTCTCTAATCTTCTTTTGAAGTTCACTATTTTGCTTAGGGTAATTATGTGAAAGAGGAGTACCTATAACAGCAATTGTTTTTCCGCCAAATTCTAACGCGGTCTTGTGAGCGCAAGTATCCACCCCCTCAGCGAGGCCAGAGACAATAGTAAAACCATCATTAACCAAACATCTAACTAACTTTCTAGTTCTTCGAACACCCTCGTCAGAGACCTTTCGTGAGCCAACAACGGCTACAGAAGGTGTGTTAACTAAATCCCACCACCCCTGATAGTAGAGAACTTCAATAGGATGACGTGCATCACGAAGCTTCTGAGGATATTCCCCCGCACCATGCACACGTACCCCGATATCCTCAACGTTAAATTTGTCAAAGATACTGATAAGCTTGGACTTAAAGTGTTCGATGGTGCTTTCTGGTACTAGTTCAGATGGTAAAATGCATCCTTCTGCATGACGAAATTTGTCTGCAATAGTTTTGAAAGTGGCGCCTTGTTCCGTCCACAAGGCCTCGTAAGCAGCCATTTCT
>JAIIAN010000426.1 GCA_022717655.1 Bacillota bacterium
ATATGATGATACATGAGAAAAAAGTCAGAATAAGCCTATAAGGAAAAAGATATTTCTTAATTTATAGGAAACCAACAAAATTTTAAGCAAAAAATTCATTCAAACAGGATTTCAACCAAACAGCTATAATTCCAGAAAGCAGATTTTTGCGTTTCATTGAGTTTATATTATGATATAATGCAATAAATAGAATGTGTCAGGGGGATAAGGAATGGTTACTAATTTTGATTATCTAAAAAAAGAACCTAAGTTTTCAGGCTTTGCAAATGTGGCTATTTCTGCCGAGAGAATAATTCTTATGGATCCGGAGGCTAGTATTATTAACAGCCGAAGGGCAATGGAGTTTGCAATAAAGTGGATGTATTCAGTTGACTCTGCCTTGGAGATGCCTTATCAGGATAATCTGTATAGTCTGATGAATACGGATGAATACAGACAGATAGTGGGTTCGGATATATTAAGAAGAATGGAGTATATCCGCAGATGCGGGAATAACGTAGCACATGGTACCAAGAAGTTAGGAAGAGATGAAGCCATGCTTTGTCTTGAAAATCTGTTTATATTTATGGATTTTATGGCATGTTGTTATTCTGCTGGATATGAGGAACACACATTTGACAAGAATCTGATTAATGCAAGAATAGAAGAAGTTAAGAATTCAAAAGCAGCAGCTGATACTATTAATGAAGAACTTGCTAAGATACAGGAAAAGACTGCACAGCAGGAAGTTGACCTTAAGAAGTTAATAGAAGAAAATGCTTCACTTAAAGAAGAATTGTCTGCACGCAGGCGTGAGCAGCAACAGACATATGTGCCTAAACCACTGGATTTATCTGAATATAAGACAAGAAAATTGTATATTGATGCTATGCTTGTTGATGCTGGATGGACAGAGGGCAAAGACTGGATTAATGAAGTTGAACTTGATGGAATGCCTAATAAATCAGAGACTGGATATGCAGATTATGTTCTCTATGACGACATGCATCGTCCATTGGCTGTTATTGAGGCTAAGAGAACATGTGTAGATGTTTCGAAAGGACGTCAGCAGGCTAAATTATATGCAGATATATTAGAAAGAAAATACAAAAGAAGACCAGTGATTTTCCTCACAAATGGTTTTGAAACACATATTATTGATGGACAGTATCCGGAAAGAAAATGTTCAGTTATTTATTCAAAAAGAGACTTGGAGAAGTGGTTTAATCTGTTGACCATGAGGACAAGTCTTAAACACATAACTATAGATAAGAATATTGCTGGGCGATATTATCAGGAATCAGCAATTAAAGCAGTATGTAATAGTTTTGATGAAAAGAACCGCCGGAAGGCTCTGCTTGTTATGGCAACAGGTTCAGGAAAAACAAGAACAGTAATTGCATTGTGTGATGTTTTATTAAAAGCAGGATGGGTTAAGAATATTCTTTTTCTTGCAGACAGGAATTCATTAGTAACACAGGCAAAGAGAAGCTTTGTAAATATGCTTCCTAATCTGTCATGCACTAATCTTGTAGAGGAGAAAGATAATTATTCCTCACATTGTGTATTTTCTACATATCAGACAATGATTAATTGTATAGACACAATTAATGATGATAATGGCAAGCTGTTTACATGCGGGCATTTTGATCTTGTTATATGTGATGAAGCACACAGGTCAATTTATAATAAATATAAAGACATTTTTACATATTTTGATGCCCCGCTGGTTGGACTTACGGCAACGCCAAAAGATGAAATTGATAAAAATACCTATGAGATTTTTGAACT
>JAIIAN010000427.1 GCA_022717655.1 Bacillota bacterium
GTCAAGTGGATATTCGCAATCCGCTTCGCTACTTGCTCATAACCAAATAGCTGCTACGCAGCTTATCAGAAGGGGCTTGCCCCCCTCCTGATACAATCAAGTAAGTCCCCTGCTTATTGCTTTTCGCAATTGAAGCAGGGGACTTACTTGATTTGGTTAAATCCTGCTGCTGTTAATAATTCCATTGGTGATGGGTCTGTTGCAACATATTCTTTAAATTCTTCTGCAGCTTTTACTTCTGCATCACTTGCTTCTTTATCTTCAATCAATCCAATCGGATAGATAGCCGGGTCAACCTGGTCTGAAGTTGCTTCTGCAATTACTTCAACCTTATCTGCCATAGAAGTTGCATCTGTTGCATATACAACACCAACTTCGTTGCTGCCTTCTGCTACTGCTGTAAGCACTGCTGTAACATTTGCACCTTCGTTGATTTCCATCGCCATTACATCATCAAGATTTCCGATGTTTTCAAATAATTTTCTTGCATACTGTCCAACCGGAACATCTTCACCTGCAAGTGCAAAGCTGGAAGCCTCTGTAATATTATCAAATCCGGTAACTGCTGTTTCTTCTCCAGCTGGTTTGATTAATACGATTTTGTTTTCCAGTAAGTTTGTTACAGAACCATCGATTACATAGCCTTCTTCAGCTAAAGCATCCATCTGTTTGGTAGCTGCTGAGAAGAAGATATCACACTGTGCGCCTTCTTCAATCTGTGTCTGAAGAGTTCCTGAACTATCTGCATTGTAAATAATATTTACATCCGGATGGTCTGCTTCATAATTTGCTTTGATTTCTTCCATTGTGTTCTTTAAGCTGGCTGCGATGAACACATACACATCTGTCTTTTCACCTGAAGCTTCTGTTTCGTCTGTCGCATCTGCTTCTTCTTTGTCTGTCTCGTCTGCAGTTGCATCCTCTTTTGTGTCTTTTGCACTGCTGTCACTAGAAGAATCACTGCTTCCTGAACCACAGCCTGCAAGCATTGTTGCACCAAGTGTCATAGACAGTAAAAGTGCCATCATTTTTCTTTTCATGTTTTCTTTCTCCGCTTAATATGTACTTTTGGAGTCTTTCTGTGCCTGACTTTATAAGTACATTGATTATAGTTCCAATGGTTATATTTTAGAAAACAATTCGGTTAATGTCAACTAATAATGGCAGTAATTTACAAATTTTCTCCATTTTTTCTAATGACTTCGCTATACCAATATGCAGAATCTTTCAAGATACGCTCCTGTGTTGTGTAATCCACATAAACCATTCCAAAGCGGTCAAAATATCCTTTTGCCCACTCAAAGTTGTCCATCACAGACCATGCAAAGTAGCCTGCCACATTTACTCCATCTTCTACTGCTTTTTTCAGTTCTCTTAAATATCTGTGATAAAAATCAATTCTTCCAGAGTCGTGTACCTTTCCATCCAAAGAAACTACATCCGCACAACAACAGCCATTTTCTGTAATTACAATCGGTTTTTGATACCGTTCATATAAGAAACGAGGTCCCCAGTATAAAGATTCCGGAACAACCGGCCAGCCATTTCCGGTTCTTGGATAGCCAACCTCACGTTCCACCGGAGTATAGCCTCCCTGTCCATCTGATTTCACCACATAACCGTTGTAAATATTCTGTCCTTGAACTACCCCAACCGACTCCACGTGAGGGCACTGAAAAAGTAGATAGTACCGCCTATGTTTGATATAATATAAATATCAAGTATAGGCGGTGTTTTTATGATTGAACAACAACAGAAGTTAGT
>JAIIAN010000428.1 GCA_022717655.1 Bacillota bacterium
CGTAATATACTCACCCTCATCATTCAACTCTACTTGTATTTTAGCCTCGCGAGATGAGGATTGGCGAAACTCGCTCATTTTAAAATCCAGCTTCACATATTTTACTGACACCTCAAATCCTTTCTCGGTGTAATTGATATTTGTTACATCCCCTTCTTTTTGTAGTTCTTCACATATAGATTTTATTGTAACTTCCATATCACTTAAACCAATTGCACTATTGACAATATTAATTGATACTTTCTCTCTTCTTCCTACAGTCCCAAGAATTTCTGATAAATATTCAAAGTCATAATAACCGTGAAAGTTCTTCGAAAAATCCAAAGCTAGTGTCTTCCGCTTTGTATCCTTAGAAATTATAATGCCTCTTTTGAAAAAAAGGCTTTTCATGTCTTCATGAGTCACCTTTGTTTGATTGAGAGCATCAAACATAGCCTTGTCATTAACGCTATACAAACCGATTTTCATACTTATCGCTCCCAACCAATCTCAACAGAACTGAAGTGAGGTTTTGTAAATTCAACTTGGTGAAAATCAATGGCATCAATTATGGTTTTTTTATGTTCATCGAAGCCCCATTCTCTACAGTATGTTTCCTTAGCACGCATAAAAATACTGCGAACATCTTTATAAATGCTTGGATGTACAATTCTAATTCTTATCTTTTCGTTCCCATCCAAGAGTTGGTATTTTGATAACGTATCAAGAATATAAACAAACTCTAATTCATTACTCCCCTCGCCGTTGTAATAAATAACATAACCGTGCTTATAGGTCGTTTTCCATTCTAAAGTTTCTTCATCACAATGTTTAACATCGTTGTGCTTGATTATCAAAAAAGGCCCTGTTAACAACTCTACTGTTGCCGGGTGTTCTTCAGGTGACCCACTAACTTTATGAAGTGATAGATCTGGGTAAAAGAACTGATAGTTTTTACCTAAAGGAAATTCTCGATTGTGACTAAGTTGAGACAAGTCCGTAATTATTGACTGCAAATAATTTATAGTTCTCGGCTCAATAACATGAATCTTCTGACCTTGTTTGAGAGGAATATTATCAAGATTAATACCGCGTTTTGTTTTATCAGTTTCTGAATTATACGACTGATAAAACACATCATAGAATGATCGGTCAAACTCACCATCATGATTATATACAAAGAGCATTCCTCTAACCTCAGAAGAACCACTTTGATAAGAGTATCTATCCTTCCATTCCTTGCTACCTTCTGCGCAATCAATTGAGTTAGCCAATGAGACCAATGCGTTTCGCATTGAGGTTGCTGTTATCGACCCTTTTACATAACTTTTTAAATCTGTATTTAAAAATATTGTCCGATTTAAGTATGGATCCTTATAGGAAAAAACAACATCAGTCGGGTGTGTTCCAGACTTTGTTTTGTGTTGCGTCGACTTCAGACACTGAAAGTTTTCATTGGTTACCCCAACAAGCTCCCACTTGAACCACTTAAATAAATCGGAAGATATCTTTTCCGCCATTGCTGAAATATTTTGAGTTTCACCTGCCATGGGTAGTCACCTTTTTGATAAATCCCTAATTGTTACAAGGTAGCCTGTGCCATATCAAACCTAAGAATGAAGGCATGACTGACCGATCAGTATCATAAACTCAATTTGAATGCATTATCTTGCATGAAATTGCATGCGTTTTGATTCCAGAAATTGTGAGCCAGCGCCAGCGCTGGCGCGGCTTGCGGCTCCTGATGCACCTGCATTAAAAGCGCCCCCTTAAGCGGGCAGGC
>JAIIAN010000429.1 GCA_022717655.1 Bacillota bacterium
GTCCAATCTTCGACTGAGATAAACGCTCCGCGAGGATGCGCAGTGATTCTGTAAAGAATATGTCAGTTTACGCTGACCAGAATCACGCGCCAAGTCTCACGGACGTTCGACTTGAATAGGAGTTATTTGACAACTAAAACGGACGAAAAATAGAAAATAGCTATAAATCAATCAAAAAATCAATCGTAAAATTTTATGATTGATTTTTTGCGCATTTATGCATATAATAAAATCAATGAAGTTGGAAAGAATGTGATTATTATGCGTGAAACGAGAATATTAGAGTTTAAGGAAACGATTACGAATACTTTTTTAAAAACAGTCAGTGCCTTTTCAAATTACGATGGTGGAACAATTCTTTTTGGAGTAGATGATGATGGAAATGTAAAAGGCTTGCAGGATGTAAAGCAGGCGTGCCTGGATATCGAAAATAAAATCAATGACAGTATTTCGCCTCAACCGAACTATACACTTGAAATACAGAATAATGATCAGGTGATAAAACTCGCTGTAACCAGTGGCCTTCAGAAGCCGTATTTGTATAAATCAAAAGCATACAAACGAAATGATACAGCGACGATAGAGGTAGATACTCTGGAATTTTCAAGACTTGTATTAGACGGCAAAAATATTAGATTTGAAGAATTGCCTTGTAAAGATCAGGATCTGTCTTTCGAAGTTTTACAGTGTAAGCTGAAAGAAAGCATTCAGATTGAATCTTTTAATCAAGATACATTGAGAACATTGAACTTGTATGATAATGTAAATGGTTTTAATAATGCAGCAGGGCTTTTGGCGGATAAAAATCATTTTCCGGGAATTGATATTATTAAGTTCGGGGAAAACATCAGCATTATTCAAAAGAGAACAACGGTTGGGAATATATCCATTTTGGATGCGTATGAAAAGGCACTTGCTGTATTTAGGGACTACTATCAGTATGAAGTAATACAGGGTGCTGACAGAAAGAAGATGGAGAAGATACCAGAGGCAGCCTTCAGAGAAGCAATTGCGAATGCTCTGATCCATAGGGTATGGGATGTGGATTCACACATCAGAGTTTCCATGTTTGATGACAGAGTAGAAGTTGTATCTCCAGGTGGATTGCCGTCCGGAATAACAGTAGAAGAATATTTGTCAGGTAAACTTTCCATTTTAAGAAACAGAAATCTTGCAAATGTGTTTTATAGATTAGGATTTGTCGAGATATTTGGAACCGGAATTACAAGAATAAAACAACTGTATGCAGAAGGTCTGATGAAACCGGATTTTGAAGTGTCAGAGAATGCTATAAAAATTGTGCTTCCTTTATTTGAAAAGGATGCTAATTTAACCGAAGACGAAAAAGTAATTTATAAATTTTTAAGCAAGACTATGTTGAAACCAATAAGTGAAATTGCACCATATATACCTTTTGGAAAATCAAAGACAACAAAGCTGCTGAAAGATATGGGCGAAAAAGGTGTGATAGAAATTGAAGGTAAAGGCAGAGGCACGAAATATATCATAAAGTAATTAAAAAAAGCATGGAACGAACGGCTCGTTTCCATGCTTTTCTTAACAACGTTTCATTATTTACGAACATCCGCATGCACCTCATTTGGAATGACAAATTCCACACAGCCCATGTACATTGGTGCGACATCGCCCGAGTCTGTGAAAAGATCAGCTAAGAGCAGACGTTCCCCGGTCGAAAGGTCAATCGTGTAGTAATAGTCCCATTCAGCGCTGCTTCCGGCTGACTGATAACAGATGATTCATC
>JAIIAN010000096.1 GCA_022717655.1 Bacillota bacterium
TTATAATGTAGATGTTACATTTTGGAATGTAAATATGAGTTTATAATAATTCATGCACTAAAATAGTTCCATATTGGAATGTACAAAGAAAAGATTGCATTTCGTAAACTGAATGCAATCTTTTCTTTCTGCAATGCATTAAGCTTTTTACATCATATCAAAATCCGTGTGCCTCTTTTTTGGGAGACACACGGATTTTTTTACTCTTTTTTGATATTACCATTTGACATTTTGGTATTACCAATGGTAGAATACATAAAAAATAAAGGAACCTCATATCCTATATGCTGCCTGCGACATATACCATACGATATTCCCTTATCATTTATAAAACAGCAAAACATAGATAGGAGACTTTTTACAATGTTTGAACAACAATTTATTAACTTCATGGAAAAATTTGACTCTGTACCCTTTACAATCAAAACACAAGATCACACCTATCAAATTGGAAAAGGGGAGCCTACATTTTCTGTTTTCTTTCACAAAGTGCCAAGTATGTCTGATTTGCTTACCAGCACTTCAATTGCATTAGGCGAAGCGTATATGAACGGTGATATTGAAATCGAAGGAGATTTATACAATGCCTTAAATATGTTCTTAGGTCAGCTTGGAAAATTTTCAACGGACTCTAAGAAATTAAAACCTATCATCTTCCCTTCTCTTTCTAAAAAGAAACAAAAAAAAGAAGTTTCTTCCCACTACGATATCGGAAATGATTTTTATAAATTATGGCTTGATGATACTTTAAGTTATTCCTGTGGATATTTTTCCAAAGATACAAATACTTTATACGATGCGCAGTGCAACAAAGTTGACCGAATTTTGGAAAAATTATATTTAAAAGAAGGAATGACGCTCTGTGATATTGGATGTGGATGGGGCTTCTTATTAATTGAGGCCGCCAAAAAATACCATGTTCACGGTGTGGGAATCACATTGAGCCAGGAACAAAAGAAAAAATTTGAGGAACGAATTCATGAAGAACATTTAGAAAATCTGCTGGAAGTTCATTTACTTGACTATCGTGATCTTCCAAAATCCAAAAGAAAATTCGACCGAGTTGTCAGCGTCGGTATGCTGGAACACGTTGGACGTGGCAACTATGAAGAATTTATGTCCTGTGTAAAAAGTGTTTTGAAACCAGGCGGATTATTCCTTCTTCACTACATCAGTGCCTTAAAAGAATATCCTGGAGATGCATGGATTAAAAAATATATTTTCCCAGGCGGGGTCGTTCCAAGTCTTCGTGAAATCATTCAGATTGCCGGCGATATGCGCTTCTATACTATCGATGTAGAAAGTCTCCGCAGACATTATAATAAAACACTTCTCGAATGGAACAAAAATTTCCAGGCTCATAGAGCAGAAGTCGTCGAAATGTTCGATGAGAAATTCGCTCGTATGTGGGAATTATACTTATGCGCCTGCGCTGCTACTTTTGAAAATGGTATTATTGATTTGAGTCAGATTTTATTCACCAATGATGTGAATAATGATTTGCCAATGACACGATGGTATTAAATTTTCAAAAAATCCCTGAGAGAAATGCTATTCTTTCTCTTCAGGGATTTCTTTTTATCATTTTATTATTTTAATTACACCATTCATTTATATTTCACAGCCGTTCCATAAGCAATCACTTCCGCAGCTCCAGCCATAACCTGTGAAGAACCGTATTTCACACCGATAACCGCATCGGCATCCATTTCTTTTGCTTCATCCACCATACGCTTCGTTGCAATCTGTCTTGCTTCATTGAGCATTTCCGTATATCCTACGATTTCTCCACCGACAAGAGTTTTCATTCCGGCCATAAAATCTCTTCCTACATTTTTCGTCTGTACAACCGTTCCTTTTACGATTCCCAGTGCTTCAAATTCCACTCCCGGAATATATTCAATACTTAGAAGCTTCATCTTCTTCTCCTCCTTCAATCTCTTTCATTCTGCCTGCAAGTGCGATCCAAAGTCCAATTATCAATGCCGCAGGTATTGCAATTAAAAATACCAGAAGCCCAAGTGGTATCGGGTCCTGCGAATTTCCCCACAGCATAAATCCAATGGTAAGTGCCATAAGTACGGTCATAACCACTGCACCAATGATTGCACCTTTTCTTTTTTTCTTATGAACATCCATTTTGTTTACATTCATAAACTTTGCACCCTCTTTCTCCATCTGCTCAATTTCTTCCAGACATTCTTCCGCATTCAGAGTTTCCAAAGATTGATGTTCTGAGATGAGGCGTTCACAGATATCCTGCATTTTCGTAAGTCCTTCTTTGCGATATTCCAGTTCTTTTAAATGCCGTTCAAGGCAAATCTGCAGGCTTTTCTTCTTTTCAAAAAGAGCTTTCATTTCTTCAATAGAGAGATCCATTTTCCGAAATAACTTAATTTCCTGAAGTCTGGCAATATCTTCTTTGTGATATTCCCGATATCCGTTTTCTGCACGTTCCACATCAAGAAGTCCCTGTGATTCATAAAAACGAATATTCTTTTTTGTAATCCCTACCAGTTCTTCCACCTGTTTGATTTTCATTTCTGTTCTGTCCCCTCTCTTCTGCTATTTTGTACAGTGTACTAGAAAATCTGTCTGCGTTGTTTTTTGTCTGTACCTTGTTTATACAACTTCCATAAGGTGGAAGGTCAAGTATTTTTTGAAAAAATTTAGCAAATCCAAACGTTCCAGTCCATGTAAACTTTAAAATCCATGCAGTTTCCAGCCATTTTCATCTATTTGGAGCTGTTTCACACTTTCATTCACGCCTTTTTGCTTTTCATAATTGTGAAAATAGAACTAATCAGAAGGAACATCGGATAAAACAATTTCGGCATAATCTGAAATGCAGAAATCTCTCCACCCAGTTCATTTACTGCTGAGATTGCCACCAGCATCTGCGCACCATAAGGAATCACTCCCTGAAAAATACAGGAAAAAGTATCCAAAATCGAAGCCGTCTTTCTCGGAGTAATTCCATACTCCTGTGCCATTTCTTTTGCGATTGGATTTGCCATAACAATTGCTACGGTATTATTTGCTGTTGCAATATCCATCGTGCCAACCAAAAGTCCCATTCCAATCTGTCCGCCTTTTTTTCCTCGGAAAATTTTATGAATCCAGTTAAGCAGAGCATCAAATCCACCATATTCTCGAATTAATGCACACATTGCCGCTACTAAAATTGCGACCATGCAGGTTTCAAACATTCCGGATACCCCAGACCCCATATTGGTCAGTAAATCAACCGGCGTCGTATGTCCGCCTATCAGCATGATAACTGCGCCAGAAACAATTCCTGTCAAAAGCACAACAAATACATTAATTCCAATAATTCCGCCAATTAATACCAATACATAAGGCAGTACCTGAACCAGATGATAAGACTGGCTGACATGCCCTTGAATTTCTGTCTGAAAAGATAAAACCAAAATCAAAATTAATGTTGCAACTGCTGCCGGAAATGCAATCCAGAAATTTTCACGGAATTTGTCTTTCATTTCACAGCCTTGTCCATTACAGGCGGCAATCGTTGTATCAGAAATAAATGAAAGATTGTCTCCAAACATTGCTCCTCCCATAACGGACGCCACACAAAATGCCAGATTAAATCCTGACGCCTGCGAAACTGCTGCCGCAATCGGAGTCAGCAGAGTAATCGTTCCAACCGAAGTTCCCATTGCCACCGATACAAAACAGGCAACTACAAATAATACGGCTACTGAGAATCTTGCCGGAATCAGACTCAACATAAAATATGCAACGCTCTCCGCACTGCTTCTTCCGACAACACCGACAAAAGAACCTGCTGCCAGAAAAATCAAAAGCATCGTAATAATATTTTTATCTCCGACCCCTTGTGCCATAATTTCCAGTTTCTTATCAAAATTTAACTCCCGATTTTGCAGACATGCTACAAGAATTGCAGCAAGAAATGCAACTACAATCGGTACATTATAAAATCCCATTGGAATTTTCATCACATACTCAAATAAAATTCCAAGTCCCAGATACAATACAAGAAATACACCGATTGGCAATAACGCAATTCCTTTTCCTTTTTTCATCTACTCTCTCCTTCTCTTTTTTAGTCTTATCTTATTGTACCATACCAAACAAAACTCTTCAGTAAAAAAAAGAAAACCCATAGAGGCAAAATTCTACAGGTTTTCCAGTCTGATACAATTTCAATTTCTATATTTTCTACATCAGATTAATAAATATTTCTAACATATTTACTGCTTTGGCTGATACCGCATACTTGATACATTATAGACCGTTACAAATGCTTTTGGGTCTTGATTACTGATATAATTCATCAATTTCTGATATTCTGTTTTATCTACAATGGTAATAATCTCATTTCGTTTTTTCATGTTATAAGCACCGGTTGCTTCATAAATGGTTGCTCCACTATGTAAATCTTCAATGATGAATTTACGCAGTTCTTCTTCTTTTTCTGTAATGACACAGACACGCCGTTTAATATTATGGTCAAAAATAAAATGGTCCAACACAATCCCATTAAAATAAGTTCCGAGAATACTTAAAACTACCGTCTTTTTGTCATACACCAATGCTGCCGAAAGTGCCACGCACATTCCAGAAAGCGACATTGCCTTTCCAAGTTCCATATTCAGATACTTATTCATAATCTTTGCCACAATATCGAGTCCGCCAGAAGAAGCATTTCTGTTAAAGAGAATACTAAGCCCTACACTGACTACCAAAATATAGCAAAGCATATCTAACTCCTGACTATTGGTCAATGATTCAAAATTCGGTGCAATTTTCTCAAACAAACCGATGAATAATGGCAGCATAACACTGGTATATACTGTCTTTGCACCAAATTCCCGTCCACAGGTAAAAAATCCGATAATCAGAAGCACTACATTTAAAATCATCGTAATGACAGATAACGGTAATGGCACAAAATTCGATAACACAATACCAAGACCCGAAATACTACTTACAGACGTATGACTTGGCACTAAAAAGAAATAAACTGCCGCTCCAATAATTGCTACAGCCCAAGTCAGAATTATCACTTCTTTTAGAATGTCTGCGTAATTTAACTGTTTTTTCATAACCCTACTCTCCTGCTTTTTTTCTCCGATATTTTGTTGGAGTCATCTTATAATATTTTTTAAACATCTTACAAAAATATTCTACATTATCAAATCCACTACATTCCGAAATCACTGCTATTTTCTTTTCCGTCGTAACAAGTAATTTTGCAGCCTCCTGCAGACGATATCGAAGCAGATAGTGGATTGGCGTATCATTCAGATATCTCCGAAACAGATTGAGCGCGGTGCTTTTACTAACCATTCCATGATTTGAGATGTCTTCCAGCGAAATCTTCTCCTTATAATTTTCATGGATGTACTGCATCATCATCTGCAGACGCACCTGCGTTGAATCCAAAGTTTTCCCTCTTTGTTCCAGATATTTTTCTTCTATATTTAAGTACATAAGATGCCACAATTTCTGTACCAAAAATGCTGTGACAATCTCCACATCTTTTGGCGAATCCTGTACTGTTACAATCTTTCTCATGATAGAAACCGCCTCCGCCTGCCACGGCACTTCTGGTGAAAATACAAATCCATCCAAAACAGAGGATTGTATCGGAAGCACATATTTTTTATAAATTAAATTTTCCTCTGGAGCAAGAAATGTCGGTGCAAATACAAAATTAGGAACCACCGCACTTCCCTCTGAAACATAGCGGTGTAAAATTTTAGAATTAATAAAAATACCATATCCTTCTTTCAAATAAAACTGTTTTTCTCCTATCTGAAGCGTCACATTTCCAGATTCTATGATTACAAATTCAAATTCTGTATGCCAGTGCCATTCTACGCAGTTAAAATCGTACAATGCCAGTTCATCATAATAAAATTGAAACGGATATCCCTTATTTCCATGCTGGATTGTCTCCATCATGGTTTCATCCGTGATAATCTTATTATAAAAAGTATTAAATTCCATATTTTTTTCACCTTTATTATCACAGGGACAAAAACTTTATCACGAGAACTGTGCTTTGTCTATATCCCTAAAACATCTATTATCTTAAGACATTATACAATAAACTCTCGCTATATTCCAACTACAACAGCTTCAAAATAAAGAAAAACCCATAGAACAAAAATTCTACAGGTTTTCCAAATTTATACAAAATCTATTTTTCTACTCCCTACTGCTTTCTCTCTTCTCTCTGCACCCGAACGTCGGATACTTGCAAAAATCGAACCGGAAATATTATGCCATACGCTGAAAATTGCCCCCGGAAGTGTTGCCAGTGGATTTCCTGCAAAATTTGCAGCAGCAAGTGACACCGCAAGTCCGCTGTTCTGCATTCCCACTTCGATTGCAATCGCAGTTGTCCTGGAATATTCCACATGAAAAATCTTTGCGACAAGAAGTCCAAGCATCATTCCAAAGAAATTATGAATTGCCACTACAACAAGTACAAGCACTCCACAACTTAAGATTTTCTCTGCATTTACCGCTACGATTCCTCCAATAATCATTACAATAGCGATAACAGAAATAAGCGGCATAACATCAGACACCTTATCTACATGCTCCCCTGCAAGACTTCTCAGTAAAATTCCAAGCAATACCGGCACAAGAATAACTTTAATCACGGACAATACCATTGCCCAGAAAGAAACTTCTACCCATGCTCCTGCCAGTACATAGACCAGAAATGGTGTCATAAGCGGTGCTGCCAGAGTGGACACAATCGTCATTCCCACAGAAAGTGCCACATCTCCCCCAGCAATATAGGTAATGACATTGCTTGCTGTTCCGCCCGGACAGCAGCCGACCAAAATCACACCCAATGCCAAATCCGCCGGAAGATGCATCACTTTACAAAGCACCCATGCAGCCAATGGCATAATGGTATACTGCGCTACCGCACCAATAATCACTTCTTTTGGTCTGGAAAATACCACTTTGAAATCATTCATCCGTATCGTAAGTCCCATTCCAAACATAATGACGCCTAAAAATACTGATGTATAATTTGTCATCCATGCAAATCCATCCCGCCAGAAAAATGCAAGGCAGGAAAATGCAATAATAATAATTCCAATATATCTGGATGCAAAACTACTGACTTTTCCGATTTTATTTAAAATATTTTTCATGCATTATACCTCGTAGCTGAAGTTGTCAATCAATCTGGTTTTTCCAATATATACAGCCATTGCTACGAGTACATTTTTGTTAATTTTTTCTACCGGCTGCATTGTCAGTGCATCTACTACAGAAACATAATCAATTTTTGCAAGTGGTTCTGCTTCGATTACTGCACGCATTTTTCCAAGAAGTTCTTCTGCCATCATTCCTGTCTGAATGATTTCCTGTCCTGCTTTTACTGCTCTTGACAGACAAAGAGCTGCTTTTCTTTCCTCTTTACTTAAATAAGTATTTCTGGAAGATTTCGCAAGTCCATCCTCTTCACGGATAATCGGGCAGCCTACAATTTCAATGTCAAAATTTAAATCTTCTACCATTTTGCGGATAATTGCCAGCTGCTGTGCATCTTTCTGTCCGAAATATGCCTTGTCCGGTGCTACGATATGAAATAATTTAGACACAACCGTGCAAACACCTTTAAAATGAATCGGTCTGGTTTTTCCACAAAGGGTTTCAGATAATGTATCGATACTTACAAAAGCATGTGGGTCATGGTACATTTCTGATGGTTCCGGACAGAAAATCATATCTGCACCAAGGCTTTCGCAAAGTTTGCTGTCACGCTCAAAATCTCTTGGATATGCCTCTAAATCTTCTGTCGGTCCAAACTGTGTTGGATTTACAAAATCTGATACAACTACGATATCATTTTCTTCTCTGCATTTTTTAATCAGACTTGCATGTCCCTCATGAAGAAATCCCATTGTCGGAACAAGTCCTACCGTCTTTCCTTCTTTTTTCCATGCTTTAATTTGTTTTCTTGTTTCTTCTACTGTTTTTGTTACCTGCATCGTTTGCTCCTCTTTCTTCAGTTACACTCCACTGATGTCCTGATTTTATAAATTCAGAGATAGCCTCTTTTCTGAAATTCACTTTCCTCTTATTTGCAATATTGTTAATCCTATTGCTTCGCCTGACTTCTCAGCCTTACTCTTCCATGTCTTTTAATAAGCCATGTTTCTCATAATTGGTTATTCTACTGATTTTATTTTCTTCATTTACAAATACAACTGCAGGTTTATGTGTACGTGCCTCTTCCGGCTCATACTGTGCATATGCCATGATAATAATCTTATCACCTGTACTTACACATCTTGCTGCTGCTCCATTCAGACAGATCATACCGCTCCCGCGTTCCCCGCTTATGGTGTATGTCTCGAATCTGCTGCCATTATTTACATCTACAATCTGAACTTTCTCATATTCCAGTATGTTTGCAGCTTCAAGCAGTTCTTCATCCACAGTAATACTTCCTACATAGTCCAGTTCCGCCTGAACAACGGTTGCTCTGTGGATTTTTCCTTTTAACATTTCTATTGTCATCTTATATAATCCTTTCCCATAAGGAAATAAAAAAAGCATTTAAGGACGCACTCCGACCCCAAACACTTCTGATTGATTTCCTGTATATCCGAGTCCTGTTTTCCTTAAATATACAATACAGGCTCTTATCTTTTTATACTTTTGACATTTACGTCATAAATTATAAATTATAAATTATAAATTCTATATAAGATTCCAGTGATTTCAGCCAGAGTATAGTTTTGAGTTCAAATACTATCTCTGGCGTTATTATCACATTTAAAGATTTGTTTGTCAAGAGGTTCATTTAGGACGATAGCCCCACAAGTCTACACAGCTAGTTGTAATTCCAGAAAAGCCTTCTTTAATAATAAAAAGCTCCTGTTCTTCTGATTCATCAGGAGTATGTTCAGAATCAGGGTTCATGGAATAAGTTGGCCAGACTTCTTTTTTTTTAGCAAAAAAATATGCGACTAAAAAACTATAGTTTTCACTATAATTCTTTAATCGCATTCCATTCACCATACAATTTATTATTTTGTTGTTGTAAAGTTTTACAACTCTGTTATATGAGATATAATAGCATTATATTTCATATTCGTCAATCATTCCTTATTTATTTTTTTTGTGAACATTTCACATTTTTCTAATTTTACTTTTAGCATTTATTACAGCTAGCTTTAAATAAATTTGAATGATTATCTCCACACTCCTATCGTTTTTTCAAAAAAATCTTGAATTGCCTGCTCATGTTGTGGATGAAAAATTTCAGGCAGATTTCTTTCGTCAAAAAATTTCACCTCTACGATTATAACTTCTTATTTAACTGATTGCAATATTTTCTTTTAGAAAAATTCAGGGCTTTTTTTACGAAAACTCAGTTTCAATATTTTATTTTTTGAACTAGGTATTTTGCTCAATCAACCTTTTTTAGTTACAACACACTAATAATCTACATTTTCGGCTGATATCTCATATTCGATACATTATATACCGTCACAAATGCTTTTGGATCTTCTCGATTAATAAAGTTCATCAATTTTTGATATTCTGTCTTATCTACAATTGTGATAATTTCATTTCTTTTTTGCATCTTATATGCACCGGTCGCCTCGTAGATAGTTGCTCCACTATGCAAATCTTCAATAATAAATCTACGTAACTCTTCTTCTTTGTTTGTAATCACACAAACTCGACGCTTGATATTATGATCAAATATAAAATGATCTAACACCATTCCATTAAAATAAGTTCCCAGAATACTTAAAACTACTGTTTTTTTATCATACACTAACGCTGCTGAAAGTGCTACGCACATTCCGGATAAAGACATTGCCCTTCCAAGTTCCATATTCAGATACTTATTCATAATTTTTGCTACAATATCAATTCCACCGGAAGAGGCATTTCGATTAAATAAAATGCTAAGTCCTATGCTTACCACTAAAATATAACAAAGGACATCTAATTCCTGACTATTGGTCATCGAACCGAAATTTGGCGCAATTTTTTCAAACAAGCCGATAAACAGCGGTAAGACAACACTGGTATAAACCGTCTTTGCTCCAAATTCTCGACCACAAGTGAAAAAGCCAATTATCAAGAGCACTACATTTAAAATCATTGTAATGGCAGATAACGGCAATGGCACAAAGTTTGATATTACAATTCCAAGACCGGAAATACTACTCACTGAGGTGTGACTTGGCACTAAAAAGAAATAAACCGCTGCTGCAATAATGGCAACTGCCCAAGTTAGAATGATGATTTCTTTTATGACACTTTTGTAATTTAATTTTTCTTTCATATCTTCTTTGCTCCTCCAATAATCAAAATTCAGAATCCCAAAAATAATACACAACAGAAAAACCCTGGAAACCTTATGGTTCCAGAGTATCTTACGTTTGGGCACAACATTATCTTGCGATAATAGATCTATATTCAATAGTCGACTAAACTCAAGCTGCGTCTTATGACTTGCTTTCGTTAAGTTCTCTGCCTAATTACTCAATGATTATAGCAACACGACCTGATCCTACAATACATCCACCTTCACGTTTGTGAGTTTCTTAAAATCTCATTATTTTCTGTGATTTTCGTGTCTTTATTGTCCTGTGTTATAGGATTTCTACGCTATATTTCTGTTCTCTTCATTTTTTAGTATCAAAATGGTATCACAGCCAGATTTTCATGAACTGTCAACTTTCCGGTTGCAGATTCCTGTCCTGACTGTTATAATCGAAACATGGGTGCTATCATAACGGTAGGCGGTTAGTCCTTCAGCAGAGGGACTGTGACCCTCTGATTACATAGAAACTCGAAAGAGAATCCACTGGAAAGGAG
>JAIIAN010000430.1 GCA_022717655.1 Bacillota bacterium
GATTATGATTTATGAAAAGGTTTTATTTGTTTATACCACTTTATTGCAGGAAGGAATGGCGGCTGCCGGTTTTAACACTCCAAACGTGGTTCTTTTTGATGTTGACCCACTTAAGATCTATTCATTAGTTGTGACGTGCGGATTTTTAACAGATACATCTAAAATTTACTGGAACGAGATTGACGTAACTTTTAATGATAAATCTGTTATTGATCCTACATTCGATGGTGAAAGCACTTTCAACGTATTAGGCAGTGGATACCCAAACAAAGATCACTACTCCTCCGTTTCTTCTTTCTACCTGAAAGGCATAAGGTTAACAAACCCAGGTTTATACACTGCGAAGGTTTCCCTCTATGACAGCGGGGCAGACGGGAATAAAGGAAATCTAATTGATATTAAGGAAAGTCACTTTATCGTAGCGGGGGATTTTGAGTAGATGGGAGAGCTTTTTAAATTAAATAGTCCTAACCTTGAAAACACAAATTATGCACCTCATAATACTGAGCATGGTAGCGGCAGTGGCGGAGGTGACGATATGCTTCAGAGAGTGAAAGAGCTTGAAACAAAAGTCGCAACCCTTGTAATCGATGTTGCAATCATCAAAGACAAGCTAGCTTCAAAAGAAGATATTCAGTCAGTAAAGACAGAGCTACATAAAGAGTTGAATGCTCAAACATGGAAAATCATTACAGCTCTAGTCATAACTGTGCTTTTAGCTGTCTTTTCTAAATACTTTATCAAATGACCCGGGCGCCAGGCCGGGTTTTAATGCTTACTTCACAGCCTTACTACCTTTCCTCACTATCTCCGCAGCATCCCTGTTAACTCCCTTGCCGATCACATTGCCCGTTTCTCTGCGATACTGTTCCAGCTTCTTGATGATAGCTTCCTGGGTCAATGGCTGGCCTGAGAGCGACAAATCCATAACCGCCCTGCCCATGGCATGAACAATCATACTTACCCTTTCATCGTCCAAATCCATTAATGCGCCCCTTTCTGATGTTTATTTAATCATAACATCATTATCTGATAAAAATAAATAACCCGAAAAATCAGTACATTATTGCATTGCAATCATTAAATGTACTTTTGGTACTTTACATAATTGAACTATTGGTACATATTGATTTCATTAGCTACTAACAGTTAGCAGTACGGCATATGGCACATGTGCCGCAGCGGTCCGGGGATTCCTTCAAGTATCCAGATCCAGCGGGTAGCCGGAATGTGCAAGCCAGGCAAGTACGACGGCCAGAGACGTTTCACCAGCGTGGCGATCAGGTGTGACACCTCGGAAGAGACGAGGCCATACCAGGATTGAGCATTGTATGTTGGCTGATTGGTCAAAGGTAAGAAGATAAGTGCCTTAGAATATGGAAATGATACTTATCATCTATAACGTAACCTTCCCTATCAGGCCCGCAATTTATGGAATAGGTCTTTTTAAGGATGCCCTTATAGACCAGCTGCTCTACTACAGGATTGTGATTTTTAGCATAGACAACGTAATTACCTTCTTTGATGAAAGAAAGCAGGCACTGCTTTTCAGGTACTGAAAGCGTGCTGACTTTAAAACGTAAAGCCAGCGTTTGAAGCGAGTTTAATACGGTTTTTGTAGTGAAACTGGTTAGCGAAGAAATAAAAAAGCTGACGCAGAAGATCATCAGATAGTACAGGCTGAATGCCGGAAGAAACTCCGGATTGTGAGCGCCAACAGACTGCTTAACTGAGTCAGGCAAAAGCACCGTGA
>JAIIAN010000431.1 GCA_022717655.1 Bacillota bacterium
GTATATGGATTATACATATAGCTGGAACATGCAGGAGAATGAGGCACAGGCTGCGGATAATTCGGATGCGTCGATCGTGCCGACCAGTTATGATCTGAGGACGAAAAAACGGACATCAGGAGTGCGCAACCAGGGAAGTTATGGAACCTGCTGGTCATTTGCATCCCTGACGGCCCTGGAATCTGCCGGGCTTCCAAAGATTGACCAGGAATATTCGGTGGATCATATGTCCTTACAGAATAGTTTTGCCCTGGAACAGGAAGAAGGCGGGGAGTACACCATGTCTATGGCCTATCTTTTGGCGTGGCAGGGACCGGTTCTGGAAGAAGAAGATCCTTATGGGGATCAGTATTCGCCAGACGGACTAAAGCCTTCTCTTCATGTTCAGGAGATCCAGATGCCTCCGGACGATGACCGGACGGCCATCAAGGAATCCATTTTCCTGTATGGAGGCGTGCAGAGTTCTCTTTACATGTCCATGACGGATTCCAGCAGCCATTCTGTCTATTACAATGAAAATCAGTACGCTTATTGTTATGCGGGCGATGAAGTTCCCAACCATGATGTGGTGATCATTGGCTGGGATGACCATTATCCCAGAGAAAATTTCCAGATGGAGCTGGAAGGCGATGGCGCGTTTCTGTGCCAGAACAGCTGGGGCAGTGAATTTGGCGATGGAGGCCGTTTCTGGGTGTCTTATTATGACCAGTATATCGGAAAGACCAATCTGGTGTATACAGGGCTGGAAAAGCCAGAAGATTCGGAGAAAATCTATCAGAGCGACTTATGCGGCTGGGTAGGTCAGATGGGCTATGGGCGGGAGGACGCTTATGGAGCAAATGTCTATGAGGCAGGAGAGCAGGAGACGCTGCATGGAGCCGGATTTTACGCCACCGGAGAACACACTTCCTATGAGATTTATGTGGCCAGGGATCTGGAACACAACAAAGGATTTCAGAAGCGGCAGCTTGTGGCAAAAGGAGAGGCCCGTTACAGCGGTTATTATACGGTGAAATGGGACCAGGGGATTGATCTGGAGCCGGGAGAGCGATTTGCAGTCATTCTCTATGTGAAAACTCCAGGGGCCGTTCATCCATTGGCTATTGAATACCGGGCGGATGACGCCACCAGCATGGCGGATATTGACGATGGCGAAGGCTATATCAGCGCCGGAGGAGCCGTCTGGGAGCGTGCAGAAGAAAGTTATCAGTGCAATTTGTGCCTGAAGGCATATACAACAATCAGGAGATAATCAAATGGAACAGAAAATCGTATTTGCAACGGGAAATGAAGGAAAGATGCGGGAAGTGCGGCTGATCTTAAAAGATCTTGGCCTTCCGGTCCTGTCCATGAAAGAGGCAGGCGTATCCCTGGATATTGAGGAAAATGGAACCACATTTGCGGAAAATGCCATGATCAAGGCCAAAGCGGTCTGGCAGCAGACTGGCGGAATCGTCCTTGCAGATGATTCCGGTCTGGTGGTGGATTATTTAGGCGGAGAGCCTGGGGTGTATTCCGCCCGGTATTTAGGGGAGGATACTTCCTACGAGATCAAGAACCAGGCCATCATTGACCGTCTGGCAGATGCGAAGGAAGAAGAGCGGACGGCCCGGTTCGTCAGTGCCATCGCCGCAGTTTTGCCGGATGGCAGCGAACTGGTGACAGAAGGAAAGGTAGAAGGGCTGATCGCCCATGAACCGGCGGGAAATGGCGGATTTGGCTATGATCCGATTTTTTATCTGCCGGAATAC
>JAIIAN010000432.1 GCA_022717655.1 Bacillota bacterium
ATATTACTACTAAGCAGGTTGAGTCATCAGATTTTTATGAGAGAATAAAAGAAAGAATTGATTTATTTACCGTTATTAGAAATGTTATTAGATAGTAATGAGACGGTTTTTAAATATAATAAGAAAGCCAATATATATTCAAAGATAGAGGCTGATTTTCTTATGAAGAATAATATGGAAAATAGAAATTTATATTTATTTTTGTCACAGGGAAAAAATGATAATTATTATTGTAGGTCTTTTTTCCCAGAAGAGAAAAAAGATTATACTAAAAATCAGGCATTATGGACGATGTTGTATAAAAAGAAATGTAATACGATAACAGGAAAAGCGATTATTTTATATGATAAATTAGCAACTAGTAATAAACATAAATCACTGGAAGAACGGGCAATGGAATTTAACGGTGAGCTGATGCTTGATGGGGAATATGATCAGATGTCAATGAAGGAATACATCGACCCGTTTACGGGTGAGCCGGTAAATAAGGCATAAGCTAAAGCCCTTTAGGGCTTGCCTGTGGTAGCTATGCACGTGGCGAATCTTCAATGGCTCTTTAGAGCTGGATAGTACCACAGGCTTATAGCCGCAGAGTAAACCACCAGCTGAGCTGGTGGTCATGATTACAGTGTTATCATGTCAAATGTGGTTATGTCGGATACTTTATCTGTAAATGTTCGTATTTTAATTATAAAACGGTTAAAATACGGAGATATACAACTTAAAACGGATATTTTTTGATTGTTTTCAGGTTGACATATGGGCGTTTTATTACTATTATTATGTTAACAGATGTTCTTGTTTTTCATAAGGAGGAATTGCTATGACTATTCAGGAGATGAAGGAGAAGAAGAAGGAAAAAGGTTATACATATGCACAGATTGCTGATTTATCAGGTGTACCATTAGGCACGGTGCAGAAGATTTTTTCTGGGGAGACGGTGAATCCAAGATATGACACTCTTCTTGCATTAGAGCATTTTTTTGAAGAACCGCTTGAGGTAAGAGAGCCTGTATACAACAGATATGAGAGGAACGGAAGTTATACTGTAGACGATTACCGCGCTCTGCCTGATGAACAGAGGGTTGAGCTGATTGATGGATATTTCTATGATATGGCTTCACCAACATTTGGACATCAGTCAATTGGTGGGGAGATTTATCGTCAGATTGCTAATTTTATTATGGACAATGGAGGTAACTGTCGTCCTTTTATTGCACCGGTAGATGTACAGCTTGATTGTGATGAAAAGACTATGGTTCAGCCAGATGTCGGCATTGTATGTGACCCTTCTAAGATTCAGCGCTTTGGTGTATATGGTGCGCCGGATTTTCTTGTAGAAGTAATTTCTCCATCTACTAAGAAGAAGGACTATACTTTGAAGTTATCAAAGTATATTGAAGCAGGTGTGCGTGAATACTGGATAGTTGATTACATGCAGGAGAAGGTTCTGGTGTATTTTTTTGAGAGTGATGTGTATCCTGTTATTTATGGATTTGACAAGCCGGTTCCGGTGAATATATATGATGGCAAGCTTAAGATAAATTTCACTAATATTGCCAAGTGGCTTAAGGATGGTATGGAGTAGTGAATCATCGGAATTAATTATATAAGATTTAAAAATGGAGGTAAAAATAACATGAAACTTGATAAATTTATAGGAATGATGACAGGATATTTTGATAACAAAGAGCAGTTTGATATGATGCAGAAGGCAGGGAAAATATATCCTTATGCAGAACACATCAATA
>JAIIAN010000097.1 GCA_022717655.1 Bacillota bacterium
AAAAAGAAAAAAGAACAAAACCTTATGGTATTTACAAAACATAAGAAAAACTCCTTAATCTGACGTTAAAAGCTTATGATTATCATAGCATTTTTTTTAGATGAGTGCAATGGTAAGCAAAAGTAACCAAAAACTGTAAAAAGTTGTTAAAAAACTTGAAGAATTAGATATTGTATTCTCTCAGAAAATTCGATAAAATAATGGATATGCATACGGGGACCTGACGGCGGAAGTTTAAAGGAGCGATGCAATGAAAAAAATAATCAAACAAAAAAATAGATATGGTATAATTGCAGGGGTGTTCATTTGTCTGATTTGTTTTTGCTTTGGATGTGGACAGCAAGAAGAGACGGTATTTCTTGAGCAGAAAGAAGAAAGTGTAGAAGATGTAGAAGAAAAGGACTTGAAAGAAAGTCCGAAAGAAGAAATGACAGAAGAATCTACAGCTGAATCAGATAAATCAGAAGAAGTTCAAACAAAAACCCAGGAAAACAATAGTGCCAGTCGGGGACAGATTTGTGTCTTTGTCTGTGGATTTGTAAAAAATCCAGGTGTCTATTATCTGAATGAAAATGCCAGACTCTATGAAGCAGTAGAATCAGCCGGAGGTTTTTTAGAAGAAGCCGATACCGGATGGCTCAATCAGGCCGAGATTTTGTCAGATGGAGATAAGGTCCGGATTTATTCAAAAGAGGAAACACAAAAAATGCAGGAAGCAGGAGTCAAAGAAGAAGGCAGTGCAGAAAGCAGTGCGGAAACGAACCAGCAAAATCAGCAGAATCAGACACAAGAGGCAGGAAAGGTAAATTTAAATACTGCATCGGCAGAAGAACTTCAGACAGTACCTGGAATCGGAGCGGCAAAGGCGGCTGCGATTATTGAATACAGGGAAGCCCAGGGGGAGTTTAAAAGCACAGAAGAGATACAAAATGTACCAGGAATCAAGGGGAAAACCTTTGAAAAAATACAGCCTTATATAACGGCAGGATGAGAATAAAGCAAGGAGAGAATCAATGAGTAAAAAAGTATTGGTAGTAGATGATGAAAAACTGATTGTAAAGGGAATCCGTTTCAGCCTGGAACAGGAAGGAATGGAAGTAGATTGTGCTTATGATGGAGAAGAAGCGTTAAATAAAGCGAAAGAAAATCAGTATGATATGATTCTCCTTGATATCATGCTCCCTAAAATGACCGGTCTTGAGGTATGCCAGCAGATTCGGGAATTTTCTTCCGTTCCGATTATTATGCTGACAGCAAAGGGAGAAGATATGGACAAGATTTTAGGTCTTGAATATGGTGCGGATGATTACATTACCAAACCATTTAATATCCTTGAAGTAAAAGCACGTATCAAAGCGATTATGAGAAGGATGCAGAAAGAGAAAAAACAGGAAGAACGCTCAAATACATTAGAGGCAGGAGATATGCGTTTAGACTGTGAAGGACGCAGAATTTTTATTGCCGGAAAAGAAATTAATCTGACTGCAAAAGAATTTGATGTGTTAGAACTGCTTGTAAAAAATCCAAACAAAGTTTACAGCAGAGAGAATCTGTTAAATCTTGTATGGGGATATGAATATCCGGGAGATGTGCGTACGGTGGATGTACATATCCGGAGACTTCGTGAAAAAATTGAGATAACTCCAAGCAATCCAAAATATGTGCATACAAAATGGGGAGTCGGCTATTATTTTCAACTGACAAAATAAATTCTGGCGGGGGCATAAGACGTGAAGAAAAAAATAAAAGTTACTTTTTTTAAGAGTTTAAGATTCCGGATTATGGTGATTTTAGTGATAATCGGAATTGTCCCGAGTTTTATTGTAAAAAATGTAGTTGTAAATAGTTATGAGACAAGAGCGGTTTCCATACGAGAGGTAAATTTAAAAAATCAGTGTGATATTCTGGGAAATCAGCTGATGAAAGAAAATTATTTAAGAGAACCGGATTCAGATGTGATTGATGGAGAACTTTCGATGCTGTCGGCAATCTATAATGGCAGAATTTTGATTATCAATAAAGACGCAAAAATCATCAAAGATACCTATGATATTGATGTTGGAAAATATGCACTTTCTGAAGAAGTCATTCAGTGTTTTGAAGGAAAGAGCACGGCAAATTATGATGATAAAAATGCCTATATAGAGATGACGAGTCCGATTACCAAGATGGATTCTAATACCATCGAAGGTGTGATGTTAGTCAGCATTTCCACCAGTGAGATTGAGGACAGTATTGATATGCTGGAAAACAGAGGAAATCTTCTGCTTAGCATTATCTGCATTTTAGTATTAGTGTTTGGATATCTGCTGGCAGGAATTTTAGTAAAGCCGTTCTCAAGAGTCACAAAGGCAATCGAAGATTTGACAGATGGTTATCTGGACGAAGAAATTTCTGTTCCAGATTATACAGAAACCGAGCTGATTACCAATGCATTTAATAAGATGCTTGCCCGAATGAAAACACTCGATGAATCCCGTCAGGAGTTTGTATCAAACGTGTCACATGAATTAAAGACTCCGATGACCTCAATTAAGGTACTTGCGGATTCTTTGGTCGGACAGGAAAATGTACCGGTAGAGCTGTATCAGGAATTTATGCAGGATATCACAGTGGAAATTGACCGTGAAAATAAGATTATTACGGATTTATTATCTTTGGTTAAACTGGATAAAAAAGCCGCAGACTTAAATATTGCTGAAGTTGACATCAATGAGATGCTTGAGAATATTTTAAAACGCTTAAATCCGATTGCTTCTGTTAAACACGTGGAACTTGTGTTAGAGAGTTTCCGTCCGGTTGTGGCAGAAATCGATGAAGTGAAATTAAGTCTGGCATTTTCTAATTTAATTGAAAATGGAATCAAATATAATGTAGAAAATGGATATGTGCATGTCAAACTTGATGCAGACCACAAATATTTCTTTGTAACAGTGACGGATTCAGGAATCGGTATTCCAGAGGAAAGTATTGATAAGATTTTTGAACGTTTCTATCGAGTGGATAAATCACATTCCAGAGAAATTGGTGGAACGGGACTTGGACTTGCCATTACAAGAAGTGCAATTGTGATGCATAGAGGTGCAATCAAAGTAAAAAGTGAAGAACATAAGGGAACAACGTTTTCGGTACGAATTCCGTTGACGTACATCGCATAAGGAGGCAGAAGCATGAAGAAAATGCGGATAGCAGGACTCTTTTTTCTAATAATCTGTATGCTGACTGCTTGTGGCACAAAGAAAACAGAAGAAAAAACAGAGTACAAGATGTATTATCTTTCCGCAACAGAAACTTCTCTTGAAGAAGAAACGTATACACCGACACAGACAAAAACAAAAGATATCGTAGAGGAAATCTGTGAAAAGCTGACGGAAACCGATTCAGGTAATGACCATGTCCGTCTGCTTCCCAAAAAAGTAGAGATTCTTGACTGTGAGTATAAAAATGGAACGGTTTGTATTGATTTCAATAAGGAATATAAAAAGATGAAAAATACCAGAGAGATTCTGGTACGGGCAGGAATCGTAAAAGTATTTACCCAGCTGAGTTCCGTTTCCGGTGTCACGTTTGAAGTAGAGGGTGAGCCCCTTTTAGATTCGAATGGAGAAGAAGTGGGAACACTAGGGAAAGATTCCTTTATTGAAAATGAAGGAAGAAATATTAATACTTATCTGTATACTGAACAGACCTTGTATTTTGCCAATAAAACTGGAGATAAACTAATCAAACAGCAGGTAAGCCGTCACTACAGCAGTAATGTTCCGCTTGAAAAAGCAATTGTGGAATGGCTGATTAAAGGTCCGACAAATTCTGATGCACAGGCAACGATTTCGCCATCTACAAAGATTCTGGGTGTTTCAATCGTAGAAGGAGTCTGCTACGTCAATCTGGACAAAACATTCTTAAGTGACCCGATGAATATACAGGAAAAACTTCCGATTTATTCGATTGTCAATTCTTTGATGGATGCCTGCAAAATTCATGGGGTGCAGATATCGGTGGAAGGTGAGACAAAAGTAACATTTCGTGAAAGCATGAGTCTGGATAAATTATATAAATCAGATTACAGCTTGGTAGAAAATGAGGAGGCTGTGGATGAGTAGACGGCCGTTATGCATGATAGGATGCCTGGCTGTGCTGATTTTATGGCTTTTTAATCTGATGGGAGTTTCCATTTTTCGTGAAACTCCCTTGGATTTATCAGTTTGTGAAACTCCGGTTACCATACAGGCAATCCTATATAAGCAGGAAACAAATTCTTTTTATACAAGTCTTTATCTAAAAAAAACAAATCTAATTCAAAATTCTAAAAAACAATCCATTGATGATGTAAAAGCAACAATTAAAACAGAATATCTAAAACAACTCCCTTCAGATGGTGACAGACTTTTGATACAGGGAATGTTAAAACAGATTCCAACACCTGGAAATCCAGGACAGTTTGATGAACAAAAGTATTATTATGCGCGAAAAATAAAATGGTATCTGGAAGCAGAACAGGTCATAATCCAAAAGGCAGAGGCAGATAAGGGGATAAGCTTCAGAAGCCGGTTAAAAGAATTACTGAAAACAAAGATAAAACAGATTACCACGAAAAAAACAAGCGGTCTTTTGATGGCGATTCTGCTTGGAGAAAAGTCAGAAGTAGAAAGAGAAACCTTACTGCGGATGCAGTTAAGTGCCATGTCGCACTGTATTGTAGTCTCGGGGACTCATCTTTCGATTTTAGGCTGGGGATTGTTTCGTCTGCTTAGAAAAGCAAGAATTCCGCTTTGGATGGCGGGCATAGCCAGTATTTTTCTGATGATACAGTATGGAATTTTTACAGGAAATGGAGCATCTGCAATGCGTGCCGTGATTATGTTTGCAATGGCAGTAGGCGCAGTAATTGTTGGAAGAACGTATGACCTGTATTCTGCGCTGGCACTTTCTGTGTTACTGCTTTTATTAGATAATCCTAACTGGCTGACAGACAGTGGTTTTTTACTCTCTTTTGGTGCAGTTGCTGGTCTAAGTATTTTTTATCCGCAGTTAAAAAGTAAGAAAGAAAAGAAACTTGAAAATACATTTGCGGGGAGTATAGCGGTTTTGCTTGTCACTCTGCCTATTCAAATGAATTCGTTTTATGAAATTCCGCTCTTTGGAGTCTTTGTCAATCTCTTTGTTCTGCCTACAATCGGAATTGTCTTGATAAGCGGGCTGGCAGGGGGTGCATGTGCCTTTTTTTCTCTCTTACTTGGAAAGGTTCTGGCGTTTCCGGCAGTTCTTATTTTAACTTTCTATTTAAAAATCGGGGAAGTTATACAAAGTGTTCCACAGGCAGCTTATATTACAGGAAGCATTTCTCTTCAAAGGGCAGTATTTTATTATGGATTACTGGCGCTTTGGTATTTCTTAAAAAAGAAATTTGAAAAAGTTCCAAGAGCAGGACTGATTCTGGCAGTTTTGATTTTGCTTTTTCCGCTTCCAAAAACTCAGACAAAGATTACATTTTTAGATGTGGGACAGGGAGATTGTGCTGTGATTCAGCAGAAAAAAGAAGTCTATGTGATAGACGGAGGAAGCAGTGACGTGTCAAAAGTGGGAACGTATCGAATTTTATCGTTTTTAAAATATCATGGAATCCGAAGCATAGATGGGATTTTTTTATCTCATTCGGATGATGACCATATCAATGGAATCGAAGAACTGCTTGAGTCTGTAGCAAAAAAAGAAACCAGTTTGAAGATTAAAACGGTTTATCTTTCAAAAAATACAGAAAAAGAAGAGAAATTAGCGAAACTTGCACAACTTGCAAAGCAGGCAGGCTGTGAGGTCCGCTACATAAAAAAAGGAGCACAGTTAAAACAAAAAGCATTTCAGATAGAATGTCTTTCTCCCAAAAATGAAATGGGAGACAGCAATGAAAATTCTCAGGTTCTGCTTTTTCAGACTGCCGGTTTAAGTGTATTATTTACAGGGGACATGGAACAAAAGGGAGAAGAGGCAGTGACAGTACTGTTAAAGGAGAGGCAGGAACATATTGATATTTTAAAAGTACCGCATCATGGCTCGAAAAATTCGGCAAAAGAGGCATTTTTAGAGGCGGTAAATGCGCAGGTTGGAATTATTTCCTGCGGAGAAGAGAATTCTTATGGTCATCCTCATAAAGAATTATTAGAACGGCTTGAAAAAAATCAGATGAGCTGGTATGTGACAACAGAAAGGGGAGCGATTACCGTGACAGCAGGAAAAAGAAACAAACTTTCTTTCTATAAAAAATGAAGTGTGATAGAATAGATGAAAAGAATGTATGAAAAGAATGTATTTGTGGAGTCTTTCTGATACTTGTACAGAAAGATTCCGAGCATACAGAAGAAAGAAACAGAGGAATAATAGTATTATGAAAAGTTTGCAGGAAGATATCAGGCAGAAGGAGTTTAAAAACGTCTATCTTTTTTATGGAGAAGAAGCGTATTTAAAACAGGTATATAAAAAAAGAATGAAAGAAGCACTGCTTCCCGATGAAGATGAGATGAATTTTACCTTTTTTGAGGGAAAAAAGACAGACCCGCAGGAAGTAATTCAAATGGCACAGACGATGCCTTTTTTTGCAGAAAGACGAGTGATTTTTCTGGAAAATACCGGATTTTTTAAAGGGCAGTGTGAAAGTCTCCCAGAGTATCTGTCACAGCTTCCAGACTATCTGTGTATGATATTTATAGAGGAAGAAGTAGATAAACGAAGCCGGATGTATAAGGCAGTAAAAAAATCCGGAAGGATTGTTGAATTTGCAAAACAGGATTCGGATATGCTGATTCGATGGGTGGTTGGGATTCTAAAGAAAGAACAAAAGAAGATTACGAGAAACGATATGGAACTGTTTTTAACAAAAACCGGCACGGATATGGGAAATATTGAAAAAGAACTGGAAAAACTGCTCTGTTATACCTTAGGGCGGGATGTGATTACAAGAGCGGATATTGAAGCAGTCTGTACCTCACAGATTTCCAATCACATTTTTGATATGCTTCGTGCGGTGACAGAGAAAAAACAGCAGAGGGCATTGGATTTATATTACGATTTGTTAGCATTAAAAGAACCGCCGATGCGTATTTTATACCTGCTGGCAAGACAGTTTAATCAAATGCTTCAGGTAAAAGAACTCGAAAAAGAAGGATATGACCAGAGTGCCATTTCAAAACGTGTGGGCGTTCAGCCATTTGTTGTAAAAAATTATCAGAGAATTTTAGGACGGTATTCCTTAGAACAGTTAAAATCAGCAGTGGAAAAATGCACCCAGACGGAAGAACAGGTCAAAACAGGATATTTAAATGATGCCTTAAGTGTGGAACTGCTTTTAGTTGAATTCAGCAGTTAAAATACTCACTAAGAGGTCTTGACAAGGTGGCTGTGCAATGATATCATTTTAGAGATACGAGATGTAGATAGAGGTTGCATTTTTCATGAGTAAATGGTTGGATGTTCAGGAGCAGGTGAAGGCTTTTGAAAGGGAAAGATGCCGAAAAAATACAAGACCTGAGCTTGTGTTTTTGGGCATGTCATTAAGAGTGGCATGACTGTCATCGCAGGATGGAGTGCTATCTGATAGATATGAAACGGATATCTGGAGACGGCGCATCTTGCCGTCTCTTTTTTATGGAAATAGATACGGTGTGTATCACAAAATTCAACTAAAATGAGTTTAAGGAGGAAAAGATATGGCAATTTTTAAAGGCGCAGGTGTTGCAATTGTTACACCGATGAAAGACAACTTAGAGGTAAATTATGACAAACTGGATGAGATTTTAGAGGAACAGATTGCAGGAAAAACAGATTCTATCGTAATTTGTGGAACAACAGGAGAATCTGCAACCCTCTCTGAAGAAGAACACTTAGAAGCAATCCGTTTTACCATTGAACGTGTAAATCACAGAATCCCTGTTATTGCAGGTACTGGTTCAAACTGTACTCAGACTGCAATTCAGATGAGCAAAGAAGCAGAAGAAGCAGGAGCAGACGGAGTGCTTTTAGTAACACCTTACTACAACAAAGCAACTCAGAATGGTCTGATTGCACATTATACAGCAATTGCAAACGAAATTAAAGTTCCGGCAATCCTTTATAATGTACCAAGCCGTACAGGATGTGCACTTCAGCCGAAAACAATTGCTCATCTGGTAAAAAATGTAGAAAATATCGTAGGTATCAAAGAAGCATCCGGAGATATCAGCCATGTAGCACAGGTAATGAATCTGTGTGACGGACAGATTGATTTATATTCCGGAAATGATGACCAGGTTGTACCGCTGTTATCTTTAGGCGGACTGGGTGTTATCTCTGTTCTTTCTAACGTAGCACCACAGTATGTACACGACATGGTTTACAAATTCTTTGAAGGGGATGTTGCAGGAAGCCGTAAAATGCAGTTAGATGCACTTCCAGTTATCAATGCATTATTTTGCGAAGTAAACCCAATTCCAGTAAAAGCTGCAATGAATCTGCAGGGAAAAGAAGTGGGACCGCTTCGTGCACCACTGACTGAAATGGAACCGGAACATCAGGAAATTCTTAAAAAAGCAATGAAAGAGTTAGGAATTTTATGATGTTCGAGGATTGCAGAAATTGCGTAGCAATGGAGCAATCCGATTACATCATTATTAGATAAAAAAAAGAATCCGCTGTAAGATACGAAAACAAACGTTCTTATAGCGGATTTTTTGTCTTTTTTGGAAGAGAATGGCAAAGGAAACTGCGGATTTTAAGAAATGTTTAGTTGCCTTTTTGTAAGTTTTATAGTATTATAATTTAGAAATTTAATGAATTAGAAAAAAAATTAATGAATTAGAAATAAAAGAATAGAAGGTGGTTAAACCTTGATAAAGGAAAATCAGAAGCATTTTAATCGACTGCATGTGGTAATTGATGCTTTTGTAATTATCATTTCTTATTTTCTGGCGTGGTTTTTAAAATTTCATCTGCCGATTTTAAGAGATGAGGGCGGAAGGCTTCCATTTCATATTTACATGAGTGCGCTGTTCTTTATTGTACCAGCTTATCTTATGTTGTATTATGCATTTAGTTTATATACGCCAAAACGGGTACAAGGAAGAAGACTTGAATTTTCAAATATATTTAAAGCAAATACACTGGGGATGTTTCTGTTAATTACAGGTTTGTATCTGATTAAGCAGATTGACTTTTCACGTCATGTAATTGTTATTTTTTATGTCATTAATGTCGTAGCAGAAGAATTGACTCGGATGCTGATTCGGGTTGTACTTCGCAAAATGCGTGCAAAAGGTTATAATCAGAAACATATTTTACTGGTTGGATACAGCAGAGCATGTGAAGAGTATATTGACCGTATTTTGGCAAATCCACAGTGGGGATATACGATTCGTGGAATTTTAGATGACAATGTAGAGTCTGGATATCTGTATCGTGGAATCAAAGTGCTTGGCCGGATTGACAATCTGATGGTGATTCTCCCACAGAATCATTTGGACGAGATTGCGATTACACTGGGATTAAGCGAATATTTCCGATTAGAACAGATTGTTGCATTGTGTGAAAAATCTGGAGTGCATACAAAATTCATACCAGATTACAATCGAATTATACCGACAAAACCTTATACCGAAGATATTTTAGGGCTTCCGGTTATTAATATTCGTTATGTACCGCTTACCAATACGTTTAATGCGTTTACAAAACGAGTGATGGATATTGTAGGAGCATGTGTTGCAATTGTATTATTTTCACCAGTCATGCTGTTTTCGGTGATTATGATAAAATTAACTTCACCAGGACCTTTGATTTATAAACAGGAAAGAGTCGGACTTCATAATCGCAATTTCCTGATGTATAAATTCCGTTCCATGGAAGTACAGCCTCCAGAAGAGGAGAAAAAAGCGTGGACGGTAAAAAATGACCCGAGGGTTACTAATTTTGGACGATTTATGAGAAAGACAAGCATTGATGAGCTCCCTCAGCTTTTTAATGTATTAAAAGGTGAGATGAGCCTTGTAGGTCCGCGTCCGGAACGTCCATTTTTTGTGGAAAAGTTTCGGGAAGAGATTCCGCGTTACATGATTAAACACCAGGTACGTCCAGGTCTGACCGGATGGGCACAGGTAAACGGATACCGCGGAAATACCTCGATTCGGAAAAGAATTGAGTATGATTTATATTATATTGAAAACTGGACGTTAGGTCTGGATATCAAGATACTGATACTTACATTCTTTAAAGGATTTATCAATAAAAATGCATATTAAATACAATAAGGGGAAATAAGATGGCAAAGAGAAGCAGAAATACTGTAAAACGCAAAAGAAGACGACTGATATTTGGAATTGAACTGGTTGTACTGCTGGTTTTAGTTGGCGTGCTTTTTGTATATGCGAATATTACAAATAAACTTGGCAAGATTGATACTTCAGACAGTGCAGACAGCGCAGATGTCAAAGTCAACGAACAGGTAGTAGGCAGTAAAGTTATGAAGGGCTATACGAATATCGCTTTGTTTGGAGTGGATTCCCGAGATGAAAATCTGGATAGTTCTAATAGTGATACGACAATTGTAGCAAGTATCAATAATGATACAAAAGAAGTAAGACTGGTTTCTATTTATCGTGATACCTACTTAAATATCGGACAGGATAAAGATAAATATGACAAGGCAAATGCAGCTTATGCAATCGGTGGACCAGTTCAGGCGATGTCTATGTTGAATACAAACCTGGATTTAAATATTAGAAATTATGTTTCGGTTGACTTTAATGCGCTGGTAAAAGTGATTGATTTACTTGGCGGACTCGATGTCGATTTGTCTTATGAAGAAATTGAACATATGAATAACTATTG
>JAIIAN010000433.1 GCA_022717655.1 Bacillota bacterium
CTGCAGGTTATGCTAATTCCAATAATATGGTTGTACTTATTGATGAGGATAAAATTGAAAGAATGGCTTCTGATGAGAATTACAGAAAGCAGTATGAAGGAATTATTGCAAATGCTGCCAGTGGAATCTCACAGCTTGCAAGCAGTCTTTCAGCAACAGGAACTAGTGTAAAGGGCTTTGGAATGCAGGTTAATGATAATGGTACAGCATCATATTTTGCTGTGCTTGAAAAGTCAAGTGCTGCACAGAAGGAGCGTATTGAAAAGAAGGCTGCAGAAAAGAAAGAAGCTAAGAAGACAGCACAGAAGAAGGCAGAAAAGAAAAAGAATGAGGAGCGGCTGGAAAAGAAACGTAAAGAAACCGGAGATGTCGATGATACTGACAATACGGAGACTGTAACAGTGACAGCTTCATCAATAGAAGAGCTTCTTGAAAAGATAAAAGACCAGGAACAGCTTTTCTTAAGTGATACAGTAAAAACTCCACAGGAGAAGAATGTGGGGCAGAATGTTGATTTTTCTGTATAATGTCAGGGGGTGTGCCTAGTGATATTATCAGGAACAATAGCAAGTACCGTACAATTGCAGATGCTTAATAACAAGTGGATGCAAAAAAAGGAATCTGGCAATGTTTTATCTAAGCAGGAGTTAAATGAACGTTCTACATGGACATCTGAACAGTTTATGATTGCTGATTTTCAGGACCAGTTAGAACATAATCGTGAAGCAGAGAAGCGCCAGAAAATAGATAATAAGATTATGTCAGGTGGGAGTCTTTCGCCAGAGGAAATATCTTATCTTGAAAAGAATGATCCTGTTGCTTTAAAGAAATATCGTGAAACTAAAGAAGAAAAAGAAAGTTATAAGGAAAAACTGAGACAATGCAAGACTAAGGAAGAGGTTGACCGTGTAAAGCTGCAGAAGCTTGGAGAACTGGAGAGTTCATTAAGCAGTATCGTCAATGACCCGGCAATACCTAAAAGTGCCAAGTTAGCGAAAGCCCAGGAAATACTTGCAAAGACTAACAACATTGAGGCTGCACATCTTGAGTTTGTCAAATCCGCAGAGTATCAATGCCTGCCGACTGATGAAGAAAAGAAAGAACAGGATGCAGCAGATAATGAGATATCTGATGAAATTACAGATAGTGACAAGGCTGATAATACTGAGATTACTGACGCTTCTGATAATACACAGGATAAAGCAGATAATGTAACTGATGATAATAATAATCAGGTTTCTGATATTGAAAATACGGATACCGTGGATACAAAAGCATCTGAGAAAACATCTGAAAAAGATAACCACAAGAAAGAATACAGTACTGAAATTAAGAAAGTTACCCGAAAGCTTAAGAAAGGTTTTGAGGCGGCTGACATGCATGTTGACATAATTGTATAATGTAGTAATCACTTCGTTAAACTGCAATTTAGCGAAGTGATTAAAATATGTACTTTACTACTGTAACAAGCAATTTTTAAGTAAAAGAAGATGATTTCAAGGATTTCCCAGACGAAATTAAAGACCTATTTAGACACTTATTTGAGTAACTGTAAAACGCCGATAAATCAGGATTTATCGGCGTAATTTTTTTATCTATTAATTTCCCAATAATGTTATATCTGCTGTTTCTTCTTTACTTCTTCCGGTCATAATTTTCTCCTTTTTATTCCATAGCTGGATCATTAATTCCGTTTAACTCAAATGCTCTGGCTCTATCTATACATGTTCCACACTTTCCACAAGGTTTT
>JAIIAN010000434.1 GCA_022717655.1 Bacillota bacterium
CATACCCCCCCCCCGTGTTTTCTAGACTTTTTTTTAATTGAAACTTATTTTTCTATTTTTCAACCCATTTTAACCTGTCTTCTATTCCATGAAGAGCTAACTCTGGATAAATCATTATTCTCTTTCTTCTCAATTGTTCCTGCTGTCTATTTAACAAACAGATACACATCCTAACATTATAGGTTAACCTTTCATTATTTAAACCACGAAAGAAAGTAGGCTAACCCATCACTAGGCTAGCCCCTTATCAAACCGTATGTGCACTATTTATGCGTACGGCTTACCAATTTACTATTTATTTTAATTTATGTTTGGACTATCGTGAAAACGCATAGTCCATTTTCTTTAGTCTTGTTTTCGTAAAATACACTTTGCCTTGTTCTTTATATGCCTTAATTACCTTATTGTATCCATCCTTATTTCGCTTCATTTCTCTATCAAGGTAATTTTCTAAAGAATAGTTTTTCCATAGTTTATTATAGAACAACCATTTTGATGGTACTAATCCAATCTTCACAAAGAATTCTATATTCCATTTGGTCTTCATGCCCATTGCTTTTCTTATTGTTGGATGTTTATGCAACATACACATTCTTAATCTTTGGCGTGTATACTTATCTATATTGTCCAAATAATTATTCATTGCATGTATACTGCAATGTATTTGTACCCCATGTTCTTCAAAGACCTTGATTGCTTTGTGGACATTTAAGTAATAGTTTGTCTTGCCAATAATTATTGGGTTAATATCTTTGACCCATTCTTCTTTTGACTTGGTCCACTTTCTTTGGGTTTTGTCTTTAATTGATTTCTTAAATGACTTGATTGATTTTTCAGTAGGCACAATCGAATAGTAATCTCTTCCATTCTTACTTGTTCTCCAATGATTGAAATGGAATCCCAGAAAATCAAAATCATCATCTTTAAAATTTACTACCTTTGTTTTGTTCATCGCTACTTCCAGTCCTAAGGATTCAATGTCTGCTTTAGCGATTTTACCTGCTCTTGTTACTTCTTCTTCCGTTTCACAAAACAGTAGAAAATCATCGGCGTACCTTACAAAATGAATCTTTGCTTTATGCAGTTCCCAATCAAGTTCATTTAGATAGATATTGGCTAATAATGGAGAAATGACTCCTCCTTGTGGCGTGCCGGATTTAGTATTGTAATATTTACCTTCTTCCATATATCCACTTTTCAACCATGACCATATTAAATCTAGTACTGTTCCATCGGCAACAACCTTGTTCAATACCTTCATCAGTTTCTTGTATGGTATATTGTCAAAGAACCCTTTGATATCACAATCATAAATCCAGTTACGCCCTTCCTCTACGTTCTTGATGATTACCTGCAGTGCACTGTCTACCCCTCTATTTGGCCGATATCCCATCGACCAAGGATGAAACACAAGCCGTTCATATTTTGGCATTAAAATATTTGATAGTGCTTGTTGTACAATTCTGTCTTCCAAGGTTGGTATTCCTAACGGTCTTTTCTTTCCATCTTTCTTTGGAATATAGACTCTTCTTACAGGTGTTGGTCGATATTCCTTGGTTTTGAGTTTATCCAACAGTTTGAAGATATTCTCCTTCTCATTCTTGGCATATTCATTGATAGTAACTCCATCAATTCCACCACTTCCCTTGTTTGCCTTGACCTGTTTCCAAGCATTCATGAGCATTCTGTCCTGTAGCAGTTGGCCATACAATGAGTGATATTTCAACTTCATTGGATTGTTCATT
>JAIIAN010000435.1 GCA_022717655.1 Bacillota bacterium
GATGATGAAAGCAGAATGCGTAAGCTTGTAAGTGATTTCCTTACAAGAAAAGGATATATAGTTATTGAAGCTGGTGACGGAGAGGAAGCGCTTGACAGATTTTATGCGGATAAGGATATATCACTTGTTATTCTTGACGTTATGATGCCTAAGATGAATGGGTGGGATACATGCAGACAGATACGTAAGAATTCAAATGTACCTATCATTATGCTTACGGCAAAGAGCGATGAGGCAAGTGAGCTTAATGGCTTTGACTGTGGGGCTGATGAATATATTTCCAAACCGTTCAGCCCGAAAATTTTGGTGGCACGTGTAGAGGCAATCTTAAGAAGAACCAATGCCGGAGCAACAGATGTATTAGAAGCAGGTGGAATTGAAGTGAATAAATCGGCTCATATTGCTACAATTGATGGAAAACCGATGGAATTAAGCTATAAAGAATTTGAACTTTTAACCTATTTTCTGGAGAATCAGGGGATTGCGCTTTCCAGAGAGAAAATTTTAAATTCCGTATGGAATTATGATTATTTTGGAGATGCAAGAACTATCGATACACATGTGAAGAAACTGCGCAGTAAAATGGGAGAGAAAGGAGAGTACATTAAGACAATATGGGGAATGGGATACAAATTCGAGGTTTAGGAATCAAAAAATCAATTAAAGCTCGTTTGATTGTCACATTTGTGGGAATTGTTGTAATTGCATTTACCATGATTGCGCTTTCTAACAGCTTTCTTCTAGAACGTTATTATGTGGCAAAAAAGACGGATGCCATTCAAGATGTTTATGAAAAGTTAAATCAATACGATAATCTGACCAGTGATAAAACGCAGAGTTTAAAAAGTACCTGCATTGAGAAGAATATTTCCTGGGTTATCTTAGATACGAATCATTCGGAGATTCTTGATTATGACAGCAGAAATGCAAACCGATTATATGCAAGTCTGTTTGGATATATCACGGGAGTTGCACCGGCAAAAAGTTCCACCTTAGAAGAAACTGATAAGTATACGCTGGAAGTAAATCGCGATATGGATATGGATTATCTTGATATGTGGGGAATCCTTGATAATGATAATGTGTTTCTGATTCGTCTGCCGATGGCGGGAATCAGTGACAGTATTCAGATTTCCAATATGTTTTATCTGTATACAGGAATTTTCGTTGTAATTATCAGTATTCTGGCTATCTGGTTTTTAAGTAAACGTCTGACGAAACCGCTTGAAGAGCTGACCGATATTTCTATTCGCATGAGCAATCTTGATTTTAATGCAAAATATGAAAGTGGCGGAGAGGATGAAATCGGTGTTTTAGGACAGAATTTTAATAAGATGTCAAAAGAACTGGAGCAGACGATTTCAGAACTGAAAACTGCAAATAATGAACTGCAGAAAGACATCGAGAAAAAAGAACAGATTGATGACATGAGAAAAGAATTTCTCTCAAATGTGTCACATGAATTAAAAACACCGATTGCACTGATTCAGGGATATGCAGAAGGCTTAAAAGAATGTATTAATGATGAGGCAGAAAGCAGAGATTTTTACTGCGAGGTTATCATTGATGAAGCGGCAAAAATGAACAATATGGTAAAGAAACTGCTTACTTTAAATCAATTAGAGTTTGGCAATGACCAGGTTTCAATGGAATGTTTTGATTTGACCGAATTGGTACGTGGTGTAGTAAATTCAGCACAGCTTCTTGCAGACCAGAAAGATGCACAGATTTTATTTGTGCAGGAT
>JAIIAN010000098.1 GCA_022717655.1 Bacillota bacterium
TTTTGGGATTTTCCCATCCCATCGTTCTTTGAAAATTCTGTTTGTTTCCTATCCGGCATCCTGGATGTTGACGATTTTGATGCAGGCAGTCTGCTTCTATTTTGTCAGAAAGAAAGTGCATCGGGAATTAAAACAGCAGACAGTATTTGAGAATGATAAAGTAAGACAGAAAGGAAAAAAACAATGAGATTAACAATGCTTGGAACCGGAAATGCACTGGTAACAGAGGTTTATAATACCTGTTTTGTAATCGAAAATGAAAACCAATACCTGCTGGTTGACGGTGGCGGCGGAAGTGAAATTTTAAAACGCTTGAAAGACGCTAAGATTTCGATTGCAGATATTCACCATATCTTTGTGACCCATAAACACATCGACCATATTTTGGGGATTGTATGGATGACTCGTATTATCTGCCAAAATATGCAGAAAGGTGCTTATGAAGGCGATGCATATATTTACGGACATGAAGAAGTGATTTCTTTAATTCAGGAACTTTCAGAGAAACTGCTTCAGAAAAAACAGACCGATTTTATCGGAAAACGAGTGCATCTGGTGGTGGTTTCAGACGGAGAAGAAAAAGAAATCATTGGAAAGAAAGTGACGTTCTTTGATATTCATTCCACAAAAGCAAAACAGTTTGGTTTCTGCATGGAATTAGAAGAAGGACAGAAACTGACCTGCTGTGGAGATGAGCCGTACTGTGACTGGGAAGAAAAATATGCAAAGGGAAGTAAGTGGCTGCTTCATGAAGCATTTTGCCTGTATGGACAGCGAGATACCTTCCATCCGTATGAAAAAAATCATTCTACCGTGAAAGATGCCTGTGAACTGGCGGAAAAATTAGGGGTGGAAAATCTGATTTTATATCATACCGAAGATAAAAATATCAAAGCAAGAAAGGCACTTTATACGGAAGAAGGAAAAGCCTATTATCATGGAAATCTGTATGTGCCGGATGATATGGAAGAGTTTGAATTGTAAAAAAGATTCCGAGAGTGCATAAAAACCAATGGGAGAAACTTTGTGTATAAAATATTAATCATAGAAGATGATGGCACAATTGCAGAAGGACTGAAGAAACATCTGGAAAAATGGGATTATCAGGTGGAGTGTGTGACGGATTTTAAAAATGTGATGGATGCGTTTTTTAAATTTGAACCACAGCTTGTACTGTTAGATTTGGTTCTGCCATTTTTCAATGGATTTCACTGGTGTCAGGAAATCAGAAAAGTATCGAAGGCGCCGGTTCTGTTCATTTCTTCGGCTAACGAAAGCATGAATATTGTAATGGCAATGAACATGGGTGGAGATGAATTTATTGAAAAACCGTTTGATTTAAATGTGGTGACGGCAAAGGTACAGGCGGTGCTCAGACGGACGTATGAATTTCAGGGCAGTGTCGATGTGATGCAGTGGCATGGGGCATATTTAAATCTTGCAGATGCAACGATTGAGTATGAACAAAATAAAATGGAATTAACAAAAAATGAATTTCGCCTGTTTCAGATGTTGTTAGAGCATGCCGGAAAGATTGTATCGAGAGATGCACTCATTACAAGATTATGGGAAAGTGATGAGTTTATTGACGATAATACCTTGACCGTAAACATGACAAGACTCCGTAAAAAACTCGAGCAGATTGGCTTGAAAGAAGTGATTCAGACCAAAAAAGGAATCGGATATATGGTGGCAAAATGAGAATATTTGCAGGATTTTTAAAAGAGCGGGCAAGGGAAATCCTGCTCTATGCAGTTACGCTTGGACTCTTAAAACTGGTCTTTTTTCTCTATAATCTGCCATCGGATGCGTTAAATTATGGCTTTTTACTGGTTCTTGTGCTGGCTGGAATTTTATTTTTCATTGATTTTTGCAAGTTTTATAAGAGGCATAAAGAGCTTGTTTTAGTAGAAAAAAATATGCAAGATGCGCTCCTGGATTTGCCGGAACCAAAGACTCTGCTTGAGACAGATTATCAGGATTTGCTCGATAAATTAGAAGAAATCCGAAGAAAATTAAAGTCCGAAGAATTGATTTCCAGACAGGAAATGCAGGATTATTATGGGATGTGGGTGCATCAGATTAAGACGCCGATAGCCGGTATGCGGATGTTGTTACAGACGATGGAGGACGAATATCCCGAAGAGAAAAAACTGCGGGAATTAAAGGCAGAATTATTTCGGATTGAACAGTATGTGGAAATGGTACTGACCTATCTTAGAATGGAAGATATGGCTTCGGATTTAAAATTTGAGCATTATCCGCTGGATGATTTAATTCGGTCAAGTATCCGCAAATATTCCCAGATGTTTATCCTAAAGAAAATTCGGCTGGAATATCAGGCAGTGAATCAAAATGTGATTACAGATAAAAAATGGCTGTGTTTCGTAATCGAACAGATTTTATCCAATGCATTGAAATACACCGAAAAAGGTGGAACGATTCGGATTTTTACAAAGCAGGAATCCAATCAGTTATGGCTTGTGATTGAGGATAATGGAATTGGAATCTGGGAAGAAGATTTGCCACGAGTATTTGAGCGGGGCTTTACCGGATATAACGGCAGGGCAGATAAAAAATCTACCGGAATCGGGCTGTATCTTTGTAAGAAAGTGATGGGACGGTTACGGCATCAGATTCGGATAGAATCCAAAGTGGGTGTGGGAACACAGGTATTTTTGGGACTGGCAAGAGAAGAACTGCATCCGGAATAAAAAATAAGAGATAAAAGAGACAAGTACAGGGATTGATGAAAAAGTCACTGTATTCGTCTCTTTTTAGGTTTTAGAGTTCGACTGGAACGATATTAATGATTCTAACGACTATTATTCTTTAAAGTAAAGAGGTGCAATTTCCTGACCGTTAGAGGTTAACCTGGTTGCAATATTAACTCCATTTTCTGTATAATATTCGATTTCAACAGAAACACAGGAACAAATAAAATGATTGCTTGCAGGATAAACGTCACTGATTTCTGTTTGAATTTGTTCTGCATTTGAAATATCAAAAGCAGTTTGACGTTCTTCGCCCTCTCCAGGATAAGTTCTTGCTCCTGGATTTTCCAAATCGACATACATCGTAGTACCATTTACGGATAAAACATAAGACTGCACTGTTTGAAGTGGATTATTTTGGGGTTCTTCAAATTAAAAAAGTATTGATTTATTTTAGTGTGTATGACGAAATTATGAAGAATAAAAGATTTAATTTTACAGTAGAGTGTTAACCTTACAACAATGTAAGATTCAAAGAGAAAATGTAACCTGATTCGATGGTAATACATTTTCTCTTTTTTTATAATAAGCATTGTAAGGTAAAGAAATAAAGACGAACAAAACAAGAGAGGATGAGAAAAAATGACATTACTGGATGTAAAGAATGTGAAGAAAATATATACCACCCGATTTGGAAAGAATCAGGTAGAAGCACTAAAAAATGTAACGTTTTCCGTGGAAGAGGGAGAATATGTAGCGATTATGGGAGAGTCCGGTTCTGGAAAAACGACGCTGTTAAATATTTTAGCGGCACTGGACAAGCCGACGCAGGGAAAGGTTTATTTAAAAGGAAGTGATTTGGGAGGGCTTCGTGAGAAAGAAATTTCAGCCTTTCGCAGAGAAAATCTGGGCTTTGTTTTTCAGGATTTTAATTTGTTAGATACCTTTTCTTTGAAAGATAATATCTTTCTTCCACTGGTGCTTTCCGGAAAGAAGTATCAGGAAATGGAAAGACGGCTTGCTCCGATAGCAGAGAAACTTGGAATTACAATGTTGTTGGAAAAATATCCCTATGAAGTATCTGGCGGACAGAAACAGAGAGTTGCGATTGCACGTGCCTTAATCACAAAACCGCAGTTGATTTTAGCAGATGAACCTTCAGGAGCGTTGGATTCTAAGGCAGCAGACAGCCTGATGCATTTATTTCATACAATTAACATGGATGGTCAGACGATCGTCATGGTCACGCACAGCGTGAAAGCAGCGAGCAGTGCAAGTCGAGTTTTATTTATCAAAGATGGTGAAGTCTTTCATCAGCTGTATCGTGGAAATATGACAAATGAAGAAATGTATCATAAGATTTCGGCAACGCTTACGGTACTTACAACAGGGGGTGAAATACATTGAGACTCTATCTTCGTCTGGCAGTAACGAACTTAAAAAATAACCGCAGAACTTACGTGCCCTATATGCTAACTGCAATTTTAAGTATTATGATGTTTTTTATGATTGATACTTTGGGCAGAATAAAAGAAATCGCAGGAGAAGGAACGATGCAGGTCTGCCTTCAGTATGCAACCGGAATTATGGTGATTTTTTCCGTTATCTTTTTATTTTATACAAACAGCTTTTTGATTAAGCGAAGAAAAAAAGAAATCGGTGTCTATAACATTCTTGGAATGGGAAAATTTCACATTGCAAAAATGATGGGAATTGAAAGTCTGTTGATTGGCGGTATCAGTATCTTAGGCGGAATTGGACTGGGCAGTTTGTTTAATCGCTTGATGTATCTGCTGTTTTTTAAAATTCTGCACCGAAATGCAATCTCAGGCATTGCATTTTCAAAACCAGCACTGATTGATACTCTTGTTGTATTTGGGGCAATCTTTTTACTGACCTATTTTTATAATATCATTCAGATTCGTCTGTCTAATCCGGTGGAACTTCTTCATGGAGGAAATGCAGGAGAACGAGAACCAAAGACAAAATGGCTGATGACGCTGTTTGGAATGGCAACCCTCTCGGCAGGATATTATCTGGCACTTACCACAAAAGACCCGCTTGCAGCACTGGGGGTATTTTTTGTAGCGGCGATTCTTGTCATTATTGGAACGTATGCGCTGTTTACCGCAGGAAGCATTGCATTTTTGAAACTGCTTCGCAGAAATAAGAGATATTATTACAAGGCAAATCATTTCACCGCAGTTTCAGGAATGATTTATCGAATGAAACAAAATGCAGTCGGACTTGCAAATATCTGTATTTTAAGCACGATGGTGCTTGTATTAATTTCTATGACAGTATCTTTATATATGGGAATGAATGATATTCTTTCCGTAAGATTTCCAAGTCCGGCAAAGGTTGAGATTTTTTCAACCAATGAAGAGACGGAACAACAGGTAAGACAGATAATAAATGATGAAGCAGAAAAAGCAGGTGTGACAGAAACCTCTGAAATTTATTATCATGGGGCAGTTCTTATGGCAGAATCAAAAGGAACTTCCTTTACCTTAAGACCGGCATCTGATTTTTCCGTTTTTGGAATTTGTGGGATGACTTTAATTCCGGTGGATGAATATAATCAGATGGAACACCAGAATGTTTCTTTAAATGAAGATGAGGCATTATTATATTGCACAGATAGAACTTATGATGAATCTCAGATTATGATAAATGGAACAACTTATCAAATCCAGAAAGAATTAAAAACGCTGAAAGCAGAACCCAAAAATAAAGCCGGTACTTATGGAACATTTTATGTGATTCTTCCAAATCTGGAACAAATACGCCAGTTTTCCGAAGAGACAAAAGAACTGGCATTAAAAAATGGACAGGAAGAAGAATCTGCAAAAGCGATGACAGATGTTTCTTATTCGATTGGATTTGATTTAAAAGGTGATAAAAAATCCTGCAAACAAGCATTAGAAGCAATGCAGATAAAATTCGGAGAAAATACCAACATTAATTTTGAAAGCCGGATTTTAAGTGAAAAGTCTTTCTATAGTTTGTACGGTTCATTCTTCTTTATTGGAATCTATCTTGGAATGATGTTTGTGATTGCAACGGTGTTGATTATTTATTATAAACAAATTTCAGAAGGCTATGACGATAAAGAACGCTTTAAGATTATGCAGAAAGTGGGAATGAGCAAACGAGAAGTCAAACGTGCAATCCACAGCCAGGTATTAAGTGTGTTCTTTTTGCCACTTGGCGTTGCAATCTTGCATGTGGCAGTTGCATTTCCTGTTATGACTAAACTGCTGGCAGTGCTGAATCTGGCAAATGAGACATTATTTGCAGAATGTACGGCTGTGAGTGTGGTGGTGTTTGCGGTGTTCTATGCGATTGTGTATGGGGTGACTGCAAAAGAGTATTATCGAATTGTGAATTGAGGTTAAGAAAAGAGAAAACATAAAAATAAAAATTTGAATTAGTATGTTTCAGTAGATAAGTTAAGATAATAGCAATAGCAGGCAACAAGAGTGTCTGTTAAATGTTGAGAGGCTCTGCTAAAGTGCAGGGTCTTTCTTAATTTATAAAAAATTGAGCCACTTTTGGTTTAATGGATGATTCGCCTTGATTTTAGTAGAAAAATCTTCTATAATAATCCTAGAAACAAAGAAACCAAGAAATTAGAATATAAAGAAAAGATTTTTCATAGGATTAAAGGAGGGATGAACAATGTCTACAGCATTAAAAGAAAAAGGAAACAAGAAAATGAATAGAAAAATTCTTAGCATTTCTTCCAAAAGACAAATTACGATTCCGCAAAAATTTTATCAGACATTGGGATTTGGTGATGAAGCAGAATGTGTAATGCGAGGGAATGAACTGGTTATCCGCCCGATAAAAACAGTTGATGGAGGAGAATTTGCAGAGCAGATTCTTGCAGATTTAATTAAAGAAGGATGGTCTGGAGAAGAGTTACTTTCAGAATTTAAGAAACGACAGGCGCAGATTCGGCCAGCAGTTGAAGCCATGCTTGCAAATGCAGAAGATATTGCAAATGGCAAGGCAGAGTATGAGACTTATGAAGATGTTTTTGGAACGGAGGACTGAGTCATGATTCCTGTACAATTTAGTTCTCAGGCTGCAAAATATATTAAAAAACTAAAGGATAAAAAATTAAAAAAACTTTACCAAGAAGCCATTGATAAAATACGCGAAGATTATACAATAGGTGAAATGAAAACAGGAGATTTAAGTGGATTTTACGGGTATGATATCTATTATAATAGAACAAATTATGAGTTGGCATATACTGTGAAACGTGTTGATGGAGAACTAATAGTAGTTGTGATGGCGGGAACTAGGGAGAATTTCTATAATGAGCTGAAAAGGTATATAAAATAATAAAAGGTGGGTGCAGATGGTTTGAGCGTCATTTGCATTCGTCTTTTTAGAATTGCATATTAGCATATTAAGAGAAAAAAATAATGATAATAATTATGTGAAAGCGAGGCGATGCGTGTGCTAATGAATACGCAGGAGTATCTCTCTGTTATCGCAAAAACGAGAAGGGAATAAGTTTAGAATATTATTAACTAAAACTTCCCACACCAATAAGGTGTGTTGAACCTTGAAAATTCAATATTTCAGCCAATAAAAAAGGCATAAATCTGTTCCGTTTGGTATAATGGAATTGACCAAAAAACCAACAAACCAAGGAGGATTTATGCCATGTCCAGTATACCAAAAAACTATTCCGATGAGAAAGCCTTAATTGACTGAGTTCAAAGATTTTTTTCTAAACATCATGTTGGTAAGCTTCTTGCCAGATGCAACGGAATGAATGAAAAAGGGGTTTCGCCTGTTTTTTTACTTCGTTACAAACTCAGCAACATTTTTGTCGGAAGAAGTATGTATATGCAGCAACGGACTGGCTCTTTTAAGGAAAATTTTTTCAAGAACACTTTTTATCGTTCCCTTAATTCCACAAAAACAAACTGGCTCCGTTTTACATCTCTTCTCGCAGCAGATATTATCAATCATGACATTTATACTCTGACAAATGGAAAGAGAAGGGCGCTATTTCATATATCCGTTGATAGTGCCAATGAAAGTATCATCATCTATAGTCTGTCTCGTAGAGATAGCAAAAGCAAACAACCGTAATATGTTCTAAAGTATCTATCAATATTATACAAGCAGGGTTGTAGGCATTGTACTTTTGTTATCGTGGAGTGATTTTTTGGAGAAACAATGTCAGGTTTAATAGATGTAGAGACAGTAACCTTGGAAAACTATTCACAGTTGCCTGCTTAGCATATAATTAAAGTACAAAGTGATAAACAATTCTATATGCTACGTTATTCATAGCTTGCAAAAGAGTCATCATATTAGCGGTAGTTCAAAAAACTATAAATCTATAAAAGAGATTAGATTTCTAAGAATATTATTATAGACAGATGAAGAATCCAAAATATTTTTGTAGCTTTCAACCCAACAGGGCTTATAGTTACAAGAATGGGCTACCATTTGAGATAATACATTACTAGAAGCAGCACAATAAATGGGAATAATATTTTTTTCTAAAATCAATCTAGTTAGTTTACAAATTAGGTAGGTGGCTATTCCTTGTTTACGAAAATTATCTAAAACATCGATTCCAACTTCCCAAATAGAATCATTAATTATAGCTGCTGATGCAATACCTATAATTTCATTATTAAACTTAGCACAAAATGCAATACAGGTATTTGTTTTTCCAGAAGAATCAAAATCAATAGAATTACTAAATTTAGAACTAATTGGTTTAAGACAAGAAATATCATCTTGTTCATATAGGCTATAGGTTAAATTCAGAAATGAAGAGGATATAGTTTTGGGAATATTTCCATCAGGAATGTAGTATATAGACTGTCCATATACTAATGGTAATTCGAATAATTCTTCTCGAGTCTTATCAAATGTCAATTTTTTTATTGATTCTAATATGGATGAGGAGGCTGTAATAACAGTACTTTTACCCATACACATAATTTTTAAAACAGGGTCTTGATCAAAGTGTATTGTATCTGAGGCTAGGGTATAGAAAATACCATGCTGGTCAAAAATATCTGGATTACAATTATACTGACCTGATAAATATGAACGTATTTGATTTCGAATTTGTTGTTGTTCCATAATCCTTATTCCTTTCTATTGTATAGATATATATTATCTAATGAAAGCTTGGTTTTCAAGCATTTTATTAAAAATATAACTTGTTGATTTCAAGATTGATTCAAAAAAGTAATGAGAGAGGTAAATATGAGAAAAAAGTTAAATCATGATTTTTGGAAGTTGATAATACCAATTTTTCTGAATGATTTGTTTATTAGCATTATGGGTAGTGTTGATGCTTTTCTACTGTCAGCATATTCTGATGATGCAGTAGCAGCTACAGGTATAGTTGGAAGAGTCATATACATTGCTTGCAAGAGTAAAAGCACTTCTACGCAGACATCTGATATATGATGGTGCTGGAAGGAAAAATCAGGAAAAGAAAAAAGATACGGGATGGGTTGAATGGAAAAATATTCGAGTGAATACACAGAAAAACTTAGTATATTTAAATGAAAATGAAATCAGTCTGACAGAAATAGAATATAAAATATTAGTGTTGCTTATGCAAAATTCAGGAAAGATATTTTCAGTTCAAAATCTATATGAAAGTGTATGGGAACTTCCGTACTTATACACGTCTGGAAACACGGTAATGGTACATATTCGTCGGTTAAGAAAAAAAATAGAACAGAATCCTCAAAATCCGAAACGAATCGTATCGGTATGGGGAAAGGGGTATCGTTTTGAAAAAGATGGGTGAGAAGAATCTGACCTCAAAAATGTTGTATCGAATGATAAAAGATTTAACAATTGGTATATTAATTTTTTTGATATTAAATGGAGGAGGAATTTCTGCTTTTCAGAAGTATTTGATTTCGAGTGGATATTTCTATAAAGCAGAACAAGACAAAATTGAAAAATTTCAAGAATATATCAACGAAAAAGAATTAAAAATTACAGATAATAAAAAAATACGAAGTTGGATAGAACAGAGAAATATTCGTGAATTTGTAATAGTAAAAGGGGAAAAAATATATTTTGATAATCGTTATAAGGAAGATATTTTTCCAGGGGCAATAAAAAAGGATTCATTTAGTTCTCTTTACTCCATAGAATTTTCAGATGGTGAGGCAAACTTGTATGTTTATGATGGATTTGCAGATAAATATTATGATATAATTTCCGGTGCTTCTATTTTTATCAGTATTGTAATTTGCATTTTGATTTTTGGAAGTGAACTTCAAAGTGAAATAAAGAATATTCAATATTTACAAAAGAGAGTTAAGAAAATAGGAGATGGAGAATTAGAAGAAAGCGTTTCAATTAAGGGTCAGGATGAAATCTGTCAGCTTGCGTCGGGCATTGATTCCATGAGAAATCAGTTGTTGGAACAGAAACGAACACAGGAAAAGATGAAAAAAGCTCAGGATGAACTTGTACTGGGAATGGCACATGATATGCGGACTCCACTTACCGGTTTGTTTTCTTACCTTGAAATTATTAAAAAAATGGAAAATGAAGGGAAACCGGCTGCTCAATATGCGAAAAAGGCTTTTGAAAAAGCAGAGCAGTTACGTTCTGTCTCAGACCAATTATTTGAATATTTTCTTGTGAGTAATGAAACAAATGCAGAATTAGAAGAGGCAGAAATAGCAAAAAGTGCGTTTGAAGATTATTTATCAGAATTTTGTGCATTTCTTGAGTGTAATAACTTTAAAATAGATGTTGAAGATGTTTACTGGCATCCGGTTAAGGTTCGTATTAATACAAATTATTTTGGAAGAATTATGAATAATCTCATGTCAAACATGGAAAAATATGGAGCAAAAGAAAAACCGGTTTACTTAAAAATCAATTATGCACCGGATTATATTGGATTAGACTTTCAAAATGAAGTCATTAAACCGAATCCTTATGTGAAAGGAACAGGGATTGGCTTAAAAAATATCGAGCTTATGATGAAACAGATGCATGGATATATAGAAGTAACAATTACGGAAGATACCTATCGAATTGTATTGAAT
>JAIIAN010000436.1 GCA_022717655.1 Bacillota bacterium
GGTAGTATGTGTATATTCCCTATAATGTATTCAGAGATAAATATTTTGATGTTAAATGTTAATTTTGTTCAAGACAGCAGATGCACTCTGCATAATGGGAAATATGATTTTGCAGGCGACAGAGCTTGGAATTGCTTCGAGTATAGTTTCAAGGGGCTACGAAACATTTGAAAACCGGGACGGGTCAGGATAATTAAGTAAGAGATAGAACAGAACATAATTAAGTAGTAAAACCTACTATTCTGCTGACTCGCTGTATTTTAGTATGTCAATTTCATCAGTTTTTCCTAGATCAGAGCATGAAATATCCGGGAAAGACATACCAAATCCAATACTTCCAATAAGCTAGTAGGTTTTTCAAAGAAGAAATTAAGAATTTTCAAGAAAAAAGACCTACGAAATCATATGAAAATGCTGAGTTAGTGGGTTTTGACCAAAATTACGACAAACCGATATGGCAAAGCTGGTATTCACAAGGTGTTAAATGAATGGATATCTTGTGAATTGACAATTAAAGCTAGTGGAGAACTCCCCAGGAATATGGTATAACAATAGTAATCATAATCATTTATGAAAGAGATGGATTATTTTAATGAGAAAGACTATTGCATATTACCATCTTCCGGGGTTGTTTGAATTCTATGAATTGTACGAAGCATTTTTGCCGGTATATCGGGGGCACAGAGAGTATTTCTATGACTGGTGTGAGATTGGCTCAATATATGGTGCGCCTGCAGACTGTATCTGGGGCGGTGGAAGAATCGGTTCCGGTGAAAAAAGTGTACAGGAAGTCATGAATCTGATGAGTGAATATGGGATATCGGCAAGGCTGACATTCAGCAATTCACTGCTTCGCGAAGAACATTTAGCTGATGAAAAATGTAATGCGTTATGTAAGGCACTTAACGACAGCGAGGGAATGAGCAATGGCGTGATTGTACATTCTGACCTTCTTGCCAGGTATATCAAGAAGCATTATCCGAATCTTTATCTTGTCTCATCGACAACGAAGGTGCTGACGGATTTCAATGATTTTCTGGATGAAGTAAAAAGAGAAGAATTCCAGTATATAGTGCCAGATTTCAGGCTGAATAAGGTTTTTGATAAATTGGATAAGCTGACGGATAAAGAAAAGGATAAAGTGGAATTCCTGTGCAATGAGTGCTGCTGGTTCGGATGTTACGACAGAAAGAACTGTTATGAGATTGTGAGCCGTCAGAATCTTGGTGAGGACTGTCCAGACCATGTATGCGTTGCACCGGATTCACAGAGTGGATACCGGTTTTCTAAGGCAATGGAGAATCCGGCATTTATCAGTGTTGATGATATCAGGAATACATATATGCCGATGGGATTTTCTAATTTCAAGATTGAAGGACGCGGTTTGGGAAGTGCGCTGGTGCTGGAATTTCTGTTGTATTACATGACGAAGCCGGAGTACCAGATACATGTAAGAGAAGAGATATATCTGGATAATATGCTGGATATATTCTGAAAAATAGAGAAGAGATTTGAAGGGGATGATGAAAAATTTGATGGGGAATATTATGTTAAATAAAAGAATAAAATATTTTGTATGTATGCTGGTATTCTTTGCACTATTATTTATTGGATATAAGTATTTTAAAGCACAATCAATAATTAAGGACGGAGAAGTATTGGCGGGGATGGTCAGGATAGCAGATCAGAAATATGTATATCAAGCATTTATGACGACTGGAAAGAAAAAGAAAAT
>JAIIAN010000099.1 GCA_022717655.1 Bacillota bacterium
ATGCTTATGTCAGTGGGAGTTGAAAGCTCCCACTGACAGATCGCGAAGCGACTGCGTTCATGAGCAAGTAGCGAAGCGGATTGCGAATGTCCGCTTTACCAAATACAGACAAATTGGAAAAAGCCTCTGCTGGAAAAATGCAGAAACTTGTGATAAGCTAATGAGGAAATGAACTCTAAAATGTATTCTTGGAAAATTAGAAAATTGATTGTAAAATCAAGCACAAAAAGATTCCGAGAGTACATTAAAAAATAAGGGAGGAAATGCAAGTTGAAAAAGAAGATGCTGGTTTTATTTCTGGCAGTGGGAATGATACTTGGAGGATGTCAGAATACACAGGAAAAACCACAGACTGGAAAGGAAGAAGAAACATCACAGGACGAAATAGAAGATACAACAGAAGAAGAGAAAAACTATGATGTGAAACTGTCGAAGAACTTATATGATTTTGAATTTGCAATGAACGAAACCGTTTTTCATCTGCCACAGACACTCGATGAGTGGAAGGAAAACGGCTGGTCTTATGAACGTGCCGAGTCAGAAGAGATGCTGGATGGAGATTCGTTTTTAGAGGGGGAGACATTAAAGAGCGAAGAGCACGAACTGACTGTGGATATTGTGAATCTGGATGGAGAAAAACAGCAGATTGGCGCATGCAGTGTCGGAGGAGTGACTCTGGAAGATACAGAGGAGGATGAAACGGTTTATCAACTGCCTGGAAAAATCACACTTGGAGAGTCTACACTGGATGATGTTTTAGATGCTTATGGAGAACCAGATGACCAGTATGAAGAAAAAGACTGGGTTTATGTGACCTATGAATATGGGATTTACAAAAAAGCAGATTTGATTTTTGACATCGAAGATGAAGTTCTTGAAAAAGCAGTGCTGAAAAATTACAGAGATTCTGAACCGGAAGAAATCAGCAAAGACGTGCCAAAAGAAGTGAGCGACTATCAGGCACCGGAAGATTTTTCAGAAAATCCACTGGATTTTATCGTGCAGTTTGATGGGGATTTCTATCAGCTTCCGGCACCGGTTTCTGAATTTACAAAAAATGGATGGAAAATTAATGAAGAAGGTTCCGACACTTCGGTAAAAGCAGGACGGCATGGCTATGTAACACTGGAAAAAGACGGACAGACCTTATATGGTGTTGTAAATAATTATTCTAAGAGTGCCGTTCCGATTAAAAATAGTTTTCTTACCAATCTGCATGGAGATTTTGATGTGACGAAAGTGCCGATTCAGATTTACAGAGGAATTACGCTTGGAATGGATGAAGAGAGTATGAAGGAAGCGTTAGCCGATGTAAAATATGAAACGAAAGAGGAAGAAGAGGGACTTTCTTATTACATTTATGCAGATGAAGAAAAACGGGATTATGTGCGGATTTTTGTAGATAAAGATTTAAAATTAGTGCGTGAAATTGAGTTAAGCAACAGTCCGGAGGGATTGGAAGAAAAAACGTTATCGGAAGAGGATGAAAAAAGTGTAGAGGTCTCTGCAATGTCAGGCAGTGATACCCTTCCGGAACAGGAATAAGTATCGACAAAGACCAGACAGAATAGGATTTAAGAGTTAAAAAAGTGAAATATCGAAAAAGTCAGAAAGAAGAGTATAGCAAAATGGAAGAAAAAATCTATGATATGATAATTATCGGAGCAGGTCCGGCAGGAATGAGTGCGGCAGTTTATGCAAAGCGGGCACAGCTTTCGGTATTGGTGATTGAGCGGGATTTTGCAAGTGGTGGACAGATTGTAAAAACTTATGAAGTGGATAACTATCTGGGACTGCCAGGAATCGGCGGATATGAACTGGGTGAAAAATTCCGTGAGCATGTAGATAAATTTGAAGTTCCGTTTGTAAGAGATAAAGTACAGGAAATTCAGGAAAATCAGTTAGATGGAATAGATGGAAGCCTCAAAAAAGTAATCACGAAAAAGGGAGAATATCTTGCCAAGACCGTGGTTCTTGCAGGAGGAGCAAGTCCAAGGATGCTCGAGATTCCTGGAGAGGAAGAATTTCAGGGACGGGGTGTTTCGTATTGTGCGACCTGTGACGGTGCATTTTTTAGAGAGCGTGTGACAGCGGTAATCGGAGGCGGAGATTCTGCGGTGGAAGATGCCATTTTCCTTTCACGCATTTGTAAAAAAGTGTACATGATTCACAGAAGAGATTCGTTAAAAGCATCCAAATCTTTACAGACAGCCCTTGATAAACTTGAAAATGTAGAGATTTTGTGGGATACTGTACCCGAAGCGATAAAGGGAAACAGTGAGGTAGAAACACTTCAGATAAAGAATCAAAAGACTCAGGAAGAACGTGAGCTTTCGGTGGATGGAGTGTTTGTTGCGGTTGGTTCTGTTCCGAATACCAAAGAATTTCGGAATTTGATTCAACTGAACGAAGCAGACTATATCGCTGCAGGGGAAGATTGTAAAACCAATGTTGCAGGAATTTATGCAGCAGGAGATATCCGGACAAAGGCACTGCGCCAGGTGGTGACAGCAGTTTCAGACGGCGCAAATGCAGTTTACAGTGCACAGGGATATCTGGCTCAAGAATATCCGGTCGATTGAAAACTAATTTTTGATAATCTTTGACTGGAATTGTTAAGGCTGGCATAAGAAACAGGGAAACACATAATAACACATAACAACAAAAAGAGGATTAAGGAGGAACTTTTTGATGAAAAACACAAAAGTACTGGTAGAAGAACTGGAACAGGGAAAATATGACAGCGTTCTCTTAGATTTATATGTGGATGCGGAAAAACTGGACTATCAGAAAAAACGTTATATTGAGACAATCAAAAAATATGAGGAAACATTCGGAGAAGGCGAAGTGGAAATCCATAGCGCTCCGGGAAGAAGTGAAGTAGGTGGAAACCATACAGACCATCAGCATGGAATGGTACTTGCAACTTCGATTAATCTGGATGCACTTGCAGTAGTAGGAGCTTCAAAAGACGAAAATATTCATGTAATGTCTGAAGGATATGACATGGTGGATGTTGAAATTAACGATTTAGAATCAAGACATGAAGAAGAAGGAACAACCGCTGCTTTAATCCGTGGTGTAACTGCAGATTTAAAAGAAAAGGGTTATGAGGTAAAAGGATTTCAGGCTTATGTAACCAGCGATGTATTGATTGGTGCAGGACTTTCTTCCTCAGCAGCTTTTGAAGTAATCGTGGGAACCATTCTTTCCGGTATGTTTAATGATGGAAAAATTAACCCTGTTGTAATTGCACAGGCAGGTCAGTTTGCAGAAAATGTATACTTTGGCAAACCATGCGGACTGATGGACCAGATGGCATGTTCAGTCGGTGGAATGGTTCACATTGATTTTAAAAACCCGGAAGAACCGGTGGTAGAAAAAGTACCATCTGATTTTGAAGCGTATCAGTACAGTCTGTGTATCGTAGATACAAAGGCTTCTCATGCGGATTTGACAGATGATTATGCACAGATTCCGGCAGATATGAAAAAAGTAGCAAAATTCTTTAAAAAGGATTTCTTAAGAGAAGTTCCGGAAGAAGAATTCTATGACCAGATTTCTGCTATGCGTGGTCTGTTAGGAGACCGTCCGGTGCTTCGTGCGATTCATTTCATGGAAGAAGAAACCAGAGTACAGAAAGAAGTGGATTCTTTAAGAGCAGGAGACTTCAAAGAATTTCTTGAATTGGTAAAAGAATCCGGTAACTCTTCTTTTAAATATCTTCAGAATGTGTATACCACAAATGACTTAAATCAGCAGGCCGTTTCTGTTGCACTTGCAGGAAGTGACAGAATTTTAGGAAAACATGGCGTGTGCAGAGTACATGGCGGTGGATTTGCCGGAACAATTCAGGCATTCGTAGAAAATGATTTCGTAGAAGAGTATAAGAGAAGAATGGATAAAGTCTTTGGACATGGTTCCTGTCAGGTATTAAAAGTACGTCAAAAAGGCGGGGTAAAAGTTCTCGGATAAGAAATATAATTTTCAGAATATTCATAGAAAAAAAGTGCACAAAAGATTTTAAAAAGTGGTCAAAATCACGAAAAATAAGAAAAAAGTTATCCACATTTTATTGTGGATAAAAGGCTTTAAAATTAAGTTATCCACAAAGTTATCCACATTCGTGTGGAAAATGTGGATAACTTTTTTGATTTACATAAGATTCGAGCCAAACAGACGTTTTGTGCAGAAGTTATAAAAGTGGATTTGTGGATAACTTTGTGGACAAAAAAATCACGAGAGTCAAATTCAATTATTTGGTAAAAAACACTTAAATTGTATGAAATCACGAGAAAACTAAATATAATATCAGAAAATAATGAAATTCTATAAAACTTCATAAAGGACACAAAAAAACACCGTCCCCGCAGTATCAAGTCTCTGCAAAAACAGTGCTTTTAGTGCGCCTTCAGGGACTCGAACCCTGGACAAATAGATTAAGAGTCTACTGCTCTACCAACTGAGCTAAAGGCGCATTCGCTATTCCATTTCTTTAATGCAAAACTTATTATACTGGAATAAACGAAAAAATGCAAGTGAAATTTATCGTATTTTTTGTTTTTATTTAAAAACATGATGCCAAGGTCAAAAAGTTCAAAAATCGTTCGGGCTTGCACGACAAGATTTTTGACTTTGGGGCCGCCTAAACATGAAAATGTAGCGATTTACGTAGTAAATCAGCGGAATTTGAATGTTTATAGAATTGCGAGAGCTGTTTTACAGCGAAGCAATTCGTAGGCATCAATTAGCGTTTTTTCTTCAAATACTGTAATGATTTCTCGGCTTCCATGGCGGCTTTCATAATTCGTGCCGCCTGTGTTCCCATTTTTCGATTGGTATAAGCCCAGATAGAGAGTGTGGTCTGTAAAGATTTCTTTTTTGACATAGACTGCACCTCTTTTTGTTGATAAATTCTTTTCGATATTATTATATGAAGCCGAAATTTATCTTGCTGCAATCAATTTACAGATTGGATTTCCCTCGGAAGAGAATTTTTCTTCGTATTCGGTCATAATATTACCGACATTCATTTTTTCGTTGTGATGGAGGTCGTAAGTCCATTCGACCAGATGCCATTTGCTTTCATTGACTTCTTCTAAAGAAAAATCAAAGAGCGGGCGGTTGTCGGTCTTAAATTCAATGACTCCGTCTGATTTTAAGACTGCATCATAGCGTTCTAAAAACTGACGTGAAGTAAGACGGCGTTTAGCATGGCGTTCTTTTGGCCATGGGTCTGAAAAGTTCAGATAAATCTTATCGACTTCCTCTGCGTCAAAAATGAGTGGAAGTTCTCTTGCGTCCATGCGGACAAAGTAAACATTTGGAAGAGTGTTTCCATTTTCGGCACGTTCTTCCATTTTCTGAAGAGCACGCAGAAGAACACTGTCGTACATTTCAAATCCGATATAGTTGATATCTGGATTCTGGGAAGCAAGGTCCATTAAAAAACGTCCCTTTCCCATTCCAACTTCGATGTGAATTGGATGATTATTTTTAAAGATTTCATTCCAACGGCCTTTATTTTGTGCCGGTTCATGAATGACATAAGGACTGCTTTCGATGGCGTCCTTTGCTCCTGGAATATTTCTTAAACGCATATTTCGTTCCAGCCTTTCTATCGTGATTAATATCTGATACAGTATACTGAATCTGAAATCGTTTGTCAAAGCCTATTCGTCAAAACGGAAGAAAGATGTAGAAAAATAGACAAAAAAGGTGGGAAGAGTTTAGGAATGTTGCATAATTTAATAGAAAATTTATGAAAAAATCTATGGATTTTTTCTGAAAATGGTGTATGATAGTAGACAAGTAGTAGATTATAGTTAGAAAGTAGTTTAACTTAAGATTTTACTTAAAATAAGGAGGAGCATGTATGGATGATGTAATTAGTAAGCTGGCAGAAATAGAATTGGCTGCCTCCAAAATAATGGAAAATGTAGCGGAGGAGAAAAAAAGCCTTTCTTTAGAAAATGAAGCCAGGATGAAAGTCTTTGATGATGAGGTGGACAAAAAAACAGAGGAGAAACTGGAGGGGATACGAAAAGGGCTTGAAGTGGATATGGAGCAGGAACTGCTTTTACAGAGACAGCAGACGGAGGCAACCTTAAAAAAAATGGAAGCCGGATATGAACAGCGTGCCGAAGCAATGGTGCAGGAGCTGTACGACAAAATTTTAAGGATGTGATATTATGGGAACTCTGTTATCTTACAGTGGTCTTTCGACAAAAATCCGAGCCATGCAGAGCCGGCTGATGACAGAAAAACAGTATCAGGAAATCGCACAGATGGAATCGGTGACGCAGGTAGTTGCATATCTAAAGAAACAGCCTGGATTTGCAAAGCTGTGGGCGGACCTTGATGAAAGCAGTCTGCATCGTGGGGACGTGGAAAAACTTTTAACCCATACCATCCATCAGAATTTTGCAAAGATTTATCGGTTTGCAAATCCATCGCAGAGAACCTTTATGGATTTGTATTTTAAGCGTTATGAGATTGCGGTCATGAAAGACTGTCTGCGAAAAATCTTTGACGGAAGCGGAGATGGACTTGATTTATCGCTGTTTCAGGATTTCTTTGATAAACATTCCAAGCTGGATTTAGAGAAATTAACGAAATCAGCGACAGTCGAAGAATTTGTTTCTCATTTAAAAGGGACAGAGTATTATGCACCGCTTTCAAGAATTGGACAGGAATATCATCCACTTTTGTTTGATTACGGAATGGCGCTTGACCAGTATTATTTTGCAAATATCTGGAGAATGAAAGACAAACTGTTTAAGAAGAGAGATTTAGAAGAGATTATAAAAGCTTATGGTAATAAATTTGATATGCTAAATCTACAGTGGATTTATCGTTCCAAGAAATATTACCACATGGCACCGGCAGATATTTATGCATTGCTCAGTCCGGTGCGTTACAAACTTTCAACAAAAGAAATTACAGAACTTGTAGAAGCTGTGGATGAGGAGGAGTTTCGCAGGGTACTTGATACTACGGCATATAAAAAGCATTATCCGGAACTGACACCTGATAAGCTGGAAGAATATTATAATTTCAGCATGAGGACGATTTTAGAGACGGAAGCGAGAAAGTATCCACATTCTGTAATCATGATATATTCCTACTTCTATCATAAGGAGCATGAGGTGGACCGGCTGACAACAGCAATCGAGTGTATCCGCTATGGTTTGTCTCCAGCTGAGACATTGGAATATATTCATAGAAATTAAACCGGAGGTAGCAGACATGATTGAGAAAATGAAATTCTTAAGCATTACTGGTCCGAAGGCTGATATTGACCGAGTGGTTAACCAATATCTGGCAAAATATGAGATTCATCTGGAAAATGCAATGGCACAGCTGAATCAGGTACAAAACCTGTCTCCTTTTATACAGATTAATCCGTATAAGGAGGTGCTTGCAAAAGCAGAAGAATTTACGGGACTTCTTGGAGAGGAAAAACAGACAAAATTAAGGGATATCTCTTTAGAAGAAGCCACGGAATTGATTGACAGACTTGGAAGTGAGCTGTCGGAAATTAATGTAAAATGTGAAGAAGAAAACAAAAAACGAGCGAAAATAGTAGAAGATTTAAATATGGTCAGTCCATTTTTAAAACTCCCAGGTGATATTGACCAGCTGGTGCATTATCGTTTTGTGCAGGTGAGATTTGGAAGAATTGCCAGAGAATACTATGAAAAGTTTAAGACTTATGTGTATGACAATCTGGACACTTGGTTTTATCCGTGCCACGAAGATGAGTATGTGTGGGGTGTTTATTTTGTACCGTGGACCAGGATGGAAGAGGTCGATGCAGTTTTTTCTTCTCTGCATTTTGAACGAATTTATTTAAAGAAAGATTATTACTATGGAACTCCACAGGAAATCTACGATAAGTTAAGGGTAGAGTTAAATGCAGTGGATAAGAAAATTGCAGAATATAAGAGTCAGGCTTCTGAATTGTTGAAAAAAGATGCAGTATCTGTTTTTTCTGCAAAAGAGAAATTAAGTGCACTGTCGGTTAACTTTGATGTACGTAAAGTGGCAGCCTGCGTAAAAGAGCATCACGAAACGTTTTATATCTTATGCGGATGGATGGCGGAAGAAGATTCTATCGCATTTGCAAAAGAAATTGAAAATGATGCAAATCTGTTTTGTATTATTGAAGATGATAAATATCACATCAATGTTCAACCGCCTACAAAACTGAAAAACCCGAAGATATTTAAGCCATTTGAAATGTATATTAAGATGTATGGACTTCCCGCCTACAATGAGATGGACCCGACAATTTTTGTGGCAATTACCTATTCCTTTATTTTTGGGGCGATGTTCGGAGATGTTGGACAGGGATTATTATTAGCAATCGGCGGACTCATCCTTTATAAAGTCAAAAACATGGATTTGGCAGCGATTATCGGCTGTGCAGGTGTGTTCTCTACGATATTTGGTTTTATGTATGGAAGTTTTTTTGGATTTGAAGATTTAATCCCCGCCTTGTGGCTGAAACCGTCGGAGGCAATGCTGTTGATACCGGGTCTTGGAAATATGAATACGGTATTTGTAGTTGCAATTGTATTTGGTATGTTTCTGATTCTGCTTACGATGATATTTAATATTATCAATGCAGTCAGAAGTCGAGATATCGAAAATATGATTTTCAGCCAGAATGCAATCTGTGGATTGGTATTTTATGGCGCATTGACCGTTACGATTTTACTTTATATCACCGGACACGCACTTCCGGCAACAGCAGTATTGGTCGTAATGTTTGTAATTCCTCTGATTTTAATTATGTTAAAAGAGCCGTTGACCCGTATTGTGGAAAAGAAAACACCGGCAATTGAGGGCGGAAAAGCAATGTATTTTGTTCAGAGTTTCTTCGAGTTGTTTGAGGTAATGTTAAGTTATCTCTCGAATACACTTTCGTTCGTGCGTGTGGGGGCATTTGCAGTCAGCCATGCGGCAATGATGGGAGTTGTCTTGATGCTTGCGGGAGCAGAGAGCGGAGGCAGTATCAACTGGCTGATTATTATTCTTGGAAATGCATTTGTATGTGCTATGGAAGGTCTGATTGTAGGAATTCAGGTTCTTCGTCTGGAATATTATGAAATGTTCAGCCGTTTCTATAAGGGTAGTGGACGTGAATTTAAGCCATTTTTAAAAAATGTAAAAACAAATCATTAAATAAAAACAAATCATTAAGTAAAAACAGAAGCGAGAGCAAGGAGGACTTTTATTATGACAGGTATTATTCAAATTACAATTGCAGCAGCATTGATTTTAAGCATTATTCTTCCATTTGGAGCATTTTTCCTTGGAGAGAAAAACAAAAAACGTTATAAAACATCTCTTGGAGTAAATTGTTTCTTCTTCTTTGGAACCTTACTTGTGGCAACCGTTGTTATGCTTGGCGGAACAGTGACAGCAAATGCGGCATCTGACGCAGCAGCATCTGGTCTTGCAACCGGTCTTGGATATATCGGTGCAGCACTCGTTACAGGACTTTCCGGTATCGGTTCTGGTATTGCGGTAGCAAGTTCAGCAAGTGCAGCACTTGGAGCAATCAGTGAAGATGGTTCTTTATTTGGTAAATCTATGATTTTCGTAGCCATGGCAGAAGGTATTGCACTTTATGGTCTGATTATTTCTTTCATGATTTTAGGACGCCTTGGTTAAAATAGATTGGGATTAAAAATAGCGGCAGGATGGAATGTACTCTCGGAGTCTTTATTATGATTCCGAGAGTACATTGAGAAAGGAGTGGGCATTTATGAAAATGTTTTTAATCAGTGATAATATTGACACCTATACCGGTATGAGGCTGGCAGGAATAGAGGGTGTTGTGGTACATGAGCGGGAGGAACTTAGAAAGGCATTGGAAGATACGATTGCAAATAAAGAAAATGGCATTATTCTTCTGACTGAGAAGTTTGGCCGTGAATTTCCGGAAATCATTGATGATGTGCGCCTGAACCATCGACTGCCGCTTCTTGTTGAGATTCCGGACAGACATGGTACCGGAAGAGCAGAAGATTTTATTTTATCTTATGTAAATGAAGCAATCGGTCTGAAATTATAAATGATTCAGAAATAAGAAGGTGATGGACATGACAACGGAAGAAAAACTGCAGCATTTTTATGATGTATCAATGGAGAGTGCCAAAGAAGAAGCACAGAAGGCACTGGAAGAATATAGAAAAGCGCTTGATGATATGTTTGAAGAACATAAAGAAGAAAAAGAAAAAAGCGCCGAGCAGCGTCTGAAACTGGAAACGGAAAATGCAAAGCGTGAAATTAATAAAGCATTATCTGCAGAACAGCTTCACATTAAACGCAAACTGTCAAAGAAACAGCAGGAATTAAGAGAAAAAATTTTTATCGATCTGCAGGCAAAGCTGGAAATTTTTCGCATGAGCAGTGATTATCCACAGTGGCTTGAAGAAAAGATAAAAGAAGCACAAAACATTGCAGATTCAGATGAGATTCAGATTTATTTATCCAAAATAGATGAAAATTTAAAAGAAAGTATAGAGGCAGAAACAGGACTTTCCATTCAACTTTCAGAAGAACCATTTATGGGAGGAATGAGAGCGGTGATTCCTGCGAAGAATATACTGATTGACCAGACATTTTTGACAATGTTTGAGAGTGAAAAAGAAGAATTTAATTTTGACGGAGGGCTGCTAAATGAGTAGAACAGGAATCATATATGGAATTAATGGCCCCGTCATCTACCTGAAAGGAAATACCGGATT
>JAIIAN010000437.1 GCA_022717655.1 Bacillota bacterium
CCTATCATCGAAAATAAAAATAAGTCTTGAAAATTCTAATGTATCTACTTCTATTGTTGCTGTATCATTTCGTTTGTATGCTTTTGATTTATATAAGTACGGCTTTTGAATCCCACTTTTCACAGTAAGTTTTATCGTCTGATTATTATTTTGTACTTCAAGCGTATAATTTGGTTGAGGAGAAATACTATCATTAATTTTATTTTCAATATCCAAACATGCCTGCTTTATATCTGGTAATCCCTTTACGTTTCCATTATCATCAATTCCAAAAAGAATGCTTCCACCATCATAATTTGAAAAGGCACTAACTGTTTTTAAAAAAGTATTTGTAATTGTTTCTTTAAACTCCAGCGTTCTCATCTCACGCATATACATCTATCCTTTCAAAATTTTATTGATTCTATTATATGCAAAAACAATCAAAAAATCAATCGTAAAAAAATACGATTGATTTTTTGATTGTTTTCACTCGTTTTTATTACAAAAGGAGCTGTCCATCCGGACAGCCCCTTCATCTATTTCTATCTCTATTCTAATCGTTTCTTATTTTACCTCAATTACATGAAGCATATTGGTAACATTCTGCTCATTTACGGAGCTGTTTGTTGCCGGGTCACCGGCAGTTAAAACTACTAACTGACCTTTTTTCACCAGACGTTTGCGTTTTACTGTTTCCATTGAGTTAAGCAGAATATTTTCTGTTGAGTCTTTTGTATAACCTTTTAATGGTTTTACCCCCCAGTAAAGCTGCATTTTATGCTGTACAGATTCGTTTGGTGTAATCGCATAAATCGGCATTGGAGGTCTGAAACTGGATACCAGACGTGCCGTCTTACCTGACATTGTCGGTGTAATAATGCAGGCTGCCTCCAGATTTCTTGCTGTACGCACAGAAGAGATTCCAATTGCACTTGAAATTTTTGTCTTCCGATACATGCTTCTGTGTGTAACATATTTATCATAATCTACATACTGTTCGGTGCTTTCTGCAACTTCTGCCATCATCTTTAAGGCTTCTACCGGATATTTTCCTGCTGCGGTTTCTCCGGAAAGCATAACAGCGTCTGTTCCGTCATAAATTGCATTTGCTACATCGCCAACTTCTGCACGGGTTGGACGTGGATTACGAATCATGGAATCCAGCATCTGAGTCGCAGTAATAACCGGTACATATCTTTCATTACATTTCTGAATGATTGTTTTCTGAATATGTGGAACTTCCTGTGGCGGAATTTCTACACCAAGGTCGCCTCGTGCTACCATAATTCCATCCGCCGCTTTGATAATTTCATCAATATTATCAACACCTTCACGGTTCTCAATTTTGGCAATGATTGCAATATGCTCTGCATGATGCTCAGTCAAAATCTTACGAATTTCATTGACACCTGCTGCATTTCTGATAAAAGAAGCGGCAATAAAATCAATATCCTGAGAAATTCCAAAGATAATATCATTTTTATCTTTTTCTGTAATTGCCGGAAGTTTAATTTTTACATTCGGCACATTGATTCCTTTTTTCTCTCCAAGTTCTCCGCCATTTTCAATCAGACAGACAATCGAATCTTTCTTTGTTGCCTGTACTTCGAGTTCAATCAGACCATCATCAATCAGAATCTTGTCACCTTTTTTTACATCTTTCGCAAGACCAGGATAGGTAATAGAACATCCTTTTTCATTTCCCACGCACTCTTCTATATAAAGAGTAAAGGTTTCTCCCTCTTTTA
>JAIIAN010000100.1 GCA_022717655.1 Bacillota bacterium
GCAATCGAATCTGCCATATTATGCTCTACCAGCGGACGCAGCGCATACATTGCTGTAATTCCGTCTCCGCCTGCTGCTTTCACATAATTATCGCAAATCTTCATATTTTCATGTCCATACTTCAAGAACATTTCTTCGTCAAGTTCTGCCCCCTGAAACTTTTCATGTGCATACGTGTAGCCTACTGCAATCCCCCAACGGCTCACCTGATACACAAAACAGCCCTCAACCGTAACATCCTGATAACGTGCCACACCCGTAGTCTCTTCACAGCTTGGACGAAGCGCGGTCATGTAAATTCCACCATTATTCATGTGTTTGTCATACACATTGCCATGCACATCATGAATCAGCAGATTACGCAGCGTAATTCCGTGTCGCACTCCTTTATCTTTTGCCACAACTGCAACTCCGGTGCGGTTCATTTTGTCTCCAAGTGAATACCGCTCTCCGATGATCTCACTCGCCTCATTTGTAATTTCCAAATCTTCGACAATGATATATTCTGCATCATATAGCAAGACTGCGGACGATACATATCCGTGATACACATGTGTCGGTGCATCCAATGGATTTCCATAATCCTGATACCAGATTCCCTGTCCGCACGCTTCGATCCGCGGTGGTTCTCCATCACCGTATGCCCCAATCACAATCGGTGCTTCCTTCGTTCCACTATCGGTAATCTGAAGATACTGTCCATAAAATACGCTGTCACGCTCCAGCAACACACAGTCTCCCGGTTTGAGGCTGCTATGATTGATTGCAAAAAGACTGGCAAATGCTGTTTCGCAACTCAATCCGTCGTTCGAATCATTTCCCCTCTTCGAACTCACGTAATACGTCTTCGATAAGCTTGTCATACGCATCCTCCCGTAACCGTTTTTCAATAATCTGTGCGACTTCTTCATACGTAAAGAAATCCCCATGATAGCGTCCGAATAAATCCATATTTTGTTCGTAAAACGCTCGCTTTTCTGCTTCTGTAAAATCCGGGCATAATCCGGTTTTGCGAACTGCCTCACTTGGCTGCACAAAATCTAATTTCAGGCGGGTCAGCTCATACTGCAGATACGCCGGAGCTGAGAAATAACGCGGTCCATAGAACTTCTTATTCTCCTGCTCCAGCTTTTTCAGCATCCTATTATGCGCCTGTCGCCTTGCCTCGAATCCTTCCATAGAAGGCGTTTCCAATAATCCAAGTTTGTGTGCCAAAAGGAAGGCTCCCTGCGCCTTCCTTAAACACTCCTGTTTGATACAATAACTCTGTCGCATTATTTTACCGCTCCTGTAATTCCATTTGCAAAACTCTTCTGTAAGCATAAGAAGATCACTGCTGTTGGGAGTGTACAAATTAATACGCCAAGCATCAGCATACCGTAGTCAACGCTGTAACCACTCTTTAAGTTTGCTACGAGCATTGGCATTGTAATTGCTTTGCTGTCCTGTAAAATAACAGTTGGCCATAAGTAGTTATTCCATGCACTCATAAAAGTTACTGTCATGGCTGCTCCATAAGTAGATTTCATAACCGGAATAAACATTTTGAAGAAAATATGAACTTCACTTAACCCTTCCAGTCTCGCTGCTTCGATAATATCATGCGGGAATGAACGTGCCGCCTGACGAAACAGCATAATCATGAATGGAGTAGAGATTGACGGAAGTGCAAGCGCAATCCAGGTATTTACCAATCCCCATGAAGTAAACATTTTAAATAATGGAATCATAATTGCTACGAACGGAAGCATCATCGCAAGCAGCAAAATGCTCATTAAAATATCTTTGCCTTTATCATGGTAGATTTCGAAGCCGTATCCGGCAATGGAGCACACAAGTAATGCTACAAATGTAATGATAATTGCATTACGAAATGAGTTAAACATCGCAAGTTTCAGATTCTGCATCCCAACTAAGGTTTTAAAGTTTTCCACCAGATAACCACCTGGAATCAAACGTCCTCTTACCACATCAATACTTGTATTGGTTGCTCCGCAGAGCATGTAATACAACGGGAATGCGGATAAAAAGCTTGCAAGAATTAAAATGATGTATGAAATTACTTTTTTTGTCTTAGTCACGTTTGTCACCTACTTTCATCTGAATCGCAGACAGGATTGCCACCATTACAAGAATAAATACAGATAATGCCGCTGCATAGTTAAATTTCGGTGTCTCTACAAAGGAAATATTGTAAATATAATGAGCCAGTGTCATTGTTGACTTACCTGGACCACCGCCTGTCAAGTTCATAGATTCATCAAATAACTGTAATGTTCCGGATGTTGACATGATTGCTGTCATAAGAATCGTTGGTTTCAAAAGTGGAACCGTAATCTTTATAAACTGCTGGAACGGAGTCGCTCCGTCAATATAACTTGCTTCATATACAGAGTAATCAATATTCTGTAAGCCTGCAAGATAGAATACCATGTTGTAACCGGTCCATCTCCAAATCAAAGCGATGATAATGACCCAACGTGCCGGCCATGTACTCTGGAACCAATCCACCGGAGCACCACCAATAGAAGTAAGCACTCTGTTTACGACTCCATCCGGAGCAAATAAGGATTTGAAAATCATGGAATAAGATACCAGTGAGGTTGCACATGGAAGGAAAATCAATGTACGGAAAATTCCTTTTCCTTTGATATGCGGGCTATTTAAAAGCTGTGCCAGTCCCAATGCTAAGACAAGCATGATCGGAACCTGAATAATAAAATAAAAGATTGTGTTAAATAAACATTGCTGAAATGTTTTATCCTGAAGGATTCTGGCATAGTTTGAAATACCAGTAAATTCCCCGTTTGTTTTTCTAAAGGAAAGCAGGATTGCCTGCGCCATCGGATAAAAACAAAATACAAAGATTAAAAGTGCTGCCGGAATGAGAAATGCCCATCCCGTAAGATTATGCCGTTTTTCTAAACCTATTTTTTTCATGTTTTTCTCCTAAAATAGAGCCGGGAACGCAAGATGCACTCCCGGCACGTCCTATTTCACTCTTTAATGATTACTCATTAATATTAAATTCTACAGTATCCTGAGCGTTTTTAATTTCGCTGTCGATGTCAGCGCCATTCTGAACTACATTTGTGATTGCATCTGTTAATGCACTTCTGATGTCAGAGTAGTATGCACCGTAATCGATTCCCGGAACTTTTCCTGCAAAATCTACGATATCTTTATATACTGTCTGTCCACCATAGAAATCAGAAGCTTCATTGTAAACTTCAGATTCAGCTGCCGGTAAGTAACTTGCGATTGCTCCGGCATTTGGAAGCAGGTCGTCATATAATTCTACGCTTTCGCCAAATGTTGATTTAAGGAAATCAAATGCAAGGTCTGTGTTTTTACAGTTAGAAGATACTGCCCAGCTTGCTCCACCACAGTTTGCGTAGTTTGTAGCGCCTTCAATACCATCTAATTTTGGCATATCAACGATTGCCCAGTTTCCGGACTGCTCTTCTGCCGCCTGAATAGAAGACATGATCCAGCATCCCTGAATAACACCTGCTGCAGTACCTTTGTTCATAGAAGCGATATACTGATCCCAGTCAGTGTAATCTACCATAACTTTTTCATCAATTAACTGTTTGTAAATTTCGATAGATTTTTTCAGTGCTTCGTTTCCAACTAAGTCCACTTTACCGTCTACCATTGGAGAAGCGCCTGCAGACTGAAGCATTTCGATTACAATTTCAGATCCGCCTGAACTTGTAAGCATCGGAACGTTGTTTTTCTCAACTACTTTTTTCGCTTTTTCGATAAAGTCAGACCATGTTGTATCTTTAAAATCATCTACTGTGAGACCAGCTGCTTCAACCATATCTTTACGAATTGCCATAATTGTAGCACCATTGTCAAATGGAAGACCGTAATTTTTTCCATCTACAGTAGAGTCTGCTAACTTACCAGCAGAGAACTGTGAGAAATCAACGCCTGAATCTGTTAATTCTGTAAAGATTCCCGGATAGTTTGCTACGTTTTTGTGGAAGGAATAATCCTGCATTAAGAAGATATCCGGTAATGTGCTGTAATCATCTGCTTCTGCAGCTGTGATTAAAGCGGTTTCAATATCAGAGTATACTTTTTCCTGGATATCCAGTTTGAAATCCGGATGATCTTTCTGATACATTTTTTCTGCCTGCTCCATTGCATACACGTTGAAGTTCGGATCCCAACACCATACAGTAAGTGTCTCTTCCTGTGCTGCTGCGGTATCATCTTTTTTTGCTTCGCTCTTGTCTTCTGCTTTTCCACCACATCCTGCAAGCACAGATGCTGCCATTGTTGCTACTAAAAACATTCCCAATACTTTCTTTTTCATTACTATGATCCTCCTTAGATTAAAAATATTCTTTTATAAAATATGAAATGCTCCCCCGCATTCCATAAGTTATCCTTACTCAACATCATCCACCCAGCGCATTTCGCCCGGTTCCATATCTAATTTATATACGCAGTTGCCATTGATGTAAACCTCTGTATACTGTGCTTCGGATGAATTGTTAATTACTGCAATCTTCTTGCTCTTCTGGAATACGGTTACTTCCGTATCCACATTTGTTACATAATAACGTTTCATCTCACTCTCCATTCCTGCTGCATAATAAATCGCACGCAGAAGAATTCTACAGTTCTGAGGAGAATATGGAAGACCTGCAAAATAAACACTATGTCCTTTTCCATATTCATTTACAACTAACTGGCTGTATTCTCCGTCCATTGCAAGGACTTGATAATTTTTGCCCTGTGCGTAAACTCGGCTTGTTCCCTCACCAAAATCTACTTCTCCCTCAATGTCTTCTAAGATGAAATGATTTGCATCCAGTTCATTATACTTATCTGTATTAAGTGAGAAGCACATCTCACGGTCTACGCCAAGTACATCAGATAACTGGAAGAATCTTCCCTGATGCTGGTAAGCAGTCGGTTCACCAACTCCGATGAATCCGCCTCCCTGGTCAACGAATCGGCGAATATTTGTTACAACCGCTTCATCAATCCAGTTTTCAGCTCCACTAAATGCAGTATATGCATCTCCAACATTGATAACTACTTTGATGTCTTCCGGAATTCCGTTTTTCACATCATCAAAAGAGATAAATTCTACTTCGAATGGCATTCCACTTAAGCATTCCAATACACCTTCTGCGGAATAAGTTTCTCTATGCCAGATTGCATGATGTACCTGATTGGACATCCATCTTCTCTGGCTACCCCAACAATTGAGAATCGCTACCTTAAATGGCGCTACATAAGAAGGAGTTTCCTTCATATTTTCATGAATTTCTCTAAACTCTGTAACAACCTTCTGAATTTCATCAATAAATCCCGGCCAGTTACTTGCAAGTTTTAAATATCCGCCGTATCCGATTCGATCTAATGGAGAACGAAGCAGTGCACGTCTGGCTTTTCTCCAGTTATCTCTTGCTTCTCCGATTGGATCTCCGCCTTCTCCAAACACATCCGGGAAGAAGTATGGCAGCAGACGACCTTCTGTATAATCTACACCTTTAATATCAGAAATCATACGAAGGGTTACACCACTTCCAACGGAACCTACGACTGCATCTAAGCCGATTCCTGCAAAATATTTGCCATACGGTTCTGTTCCGATCCAATGGTCTCCAAGGAACATCATTGCTTCTTTTCCATAAGAATGTACAATGTCAACTAATTCTTTTGCCAGTGCACATACTTCAATCTGCTGGAATTCGATAAAGTCGCGGAACTGTTTACTCGGCACGCGGAACATACTGTTGTGATATCCCTGATCTACAATATATTCCGGACGGAATTTGTAGCCTGCCCATTTTTCAAATTTTTCTAAAATATATGGGCTTACGCTTGCGCTATATCCAAACCACTCCACATATTTTTCTCTTTTTTTATCATCAAATGTCAATGTGAACTGATGGAAAAAAGTTGTAAATCGAACAACGTCAATATGTGGGTTTTCCTCACACCATCTTTTCAGTTTTTCTTTTACATATTTCTGAGTTTTTGGTTGTCTTACATCATAAGTCAACTGATGTGGTGTATCCTGCCAGTCATTTGTAATAAAGTTGTACATATGTACCGGATCCCAAATCAAGAAAGCCAGAAAGCTGACCGTATATTCATGATATGGTATTGTCTGGATTTCAACTTCTCCTGAAGCTTCATCAAATTCCCATTTATCTATAGGAACGATTTCTCCGGTTGTGCGATCGATTACTTCCCACCAGCATTTCGGATCATCTAATGTATTTACTTTTAACTGTTCGGTATGAAAACCTTCCATTAAACGAATACGAAGTGTCTCTCCTCTTGCGGTTACACGATCACTAATCAAGTACTCCTGCTGAACCTCATCCGGATTCTGCATCGCCCACTCATTATCTTTTCTTGTAGTATAATAAGTCGCATATTTTTTTACTGGTTCTGACAAAAGCGCTTCCGGCATCTCTGTTCCGTCGCAGTCCCTCAATGCATCTGCTCCTAAAAGATTTTTTAGCCGTATTGTTTCGTCAACGATATCTGCATCAGTCGGCAGCGTAAGTCTTCCCGTCATCAACACTATTCCCTCCAAACAACTTTTTTCTTATCTTTTATCTGATAGCTACAGTATAGCGGACTTCAAAAATGATATCAATTTTATTGTTGCTCGTTTTGTTATATTTTTTGCTATTTTATCAATAAAATACTATTTTTTTATCACTTTTTTATGTATAATAGATTTAGAGAGCATTTCATTTTACTATTTTTTCGTCTTTTTTACGAACTTTATTTACCTCACGCAACTTAACATACAAGAGACTCGCACATAATAATTAAAAGGATGTTTGCTTATGAGTAATGAATTTATTAATCTCGGTTCTGCCAATAGTCGCCCTGAAGATTTTAAGCTTCGTTATATTTCGATTTCCAAATATGAAGGTGACTGGCACTCTTTGCCACATACGCATCAATTTTCAGAACTTTTTTATGTTCTGCGTGGCGAAGGAATCTTTTATATAGAAGATAAAAAAGTCTCTATGAAGACTGATGATTTGATGATTATCAATCCCTATGTAGAGCACACGGAAAAAACGCTTCCAAATAATCCCATGGAATATATTGTGTTTGGTGTCGAAGGCCTTGCCTTCTCATTTAACGACCCGGACCAAGATGGTACTCAAGGCTATAGCTTCTATAGCTATGGTTCCGACAAAAATCAGTTTATTAACTTCGCACAACTCATGATGCGGGAGTTCCAGGATAAAAAATCTGGATTTGAAAAAGTCTGTCATGGATTACTGCAAGTGCTTTTAGTCTATATTGCACGAAAGCAAAACTTGTCTGTAATCTCAGACTCTTCTTTCCGGCTTTCCAAGGAGTGCGCGCTTGCTAAACGTTATATTGATATCAACTATTCCCAGAATATTACGTTAGATTCTTTAGCAGAAATTACACATATCAATAAATTTTATCTGGCACACTCATTTACAGAATATATCGGACAATCTCCGATTAACTATTTAACCAACCGAAGACTTGAAGCGAGCAAAGAACTGTTGACTTCTTCGAATTTGTCGGTAACGCAGGTTGCTTCCAGCGTCGGCTTTTCATCTCAATCTTATTTCTCACAGAACTTCCAGAAAAAGGTTGGCATGTCACCCAGACAATATCGTAAACTGCACTCAAAGTAAAAAAATCCTAACAAGTGCAAGGCGAATTACGCTTTGCAGCTTCGTTAGGCTATTTTTCTGCATTTAAGAACGATTTTTTTAGCTTTTTTAGTATACTTTCTCTGCTTTTCTGTTATAATGATACTTAGTGTTTGTTAATTTTACTTATATTTGGAGGCTTTTACACATGAAAAAGAAAAACGCTGTACAGACAATATCAATTCCCTCAGCTCACTCCAATAACACACTGATCCCTAAAACATCAAACGTCTCCGCAAAAATTACATTATCTGATTCTATTTTGTCCGGAGCCGTTATCGAATATCGCAAAGCCGGTTACAACTTTATTCGTCACTTACATACGAATATTGAAATTTATCGAATTCTTTCCGGCGAATGTTATATGGATATTCAATCCGAAACACTCCACTTCACAGAAGGGGACTTTGTCATGATCCTTCCTGATGTGGTACATTCCTTTTATCTGAACGATACCTCAGACTGTGAGTTCCAGCATATTCATTTTGATCCGGATCTATTTTCAACGATTATCCTTGATAATGATGGGATTTTTCCGATCACATTGCTTCATGCGGTGTTATTCTCTTCCCATTTTTATTATCGACTGCGTTCGGATGCGACGATTGACGAGCAGCTTCAAAAATTGATTGATCTGTATACTGCTTCTGAGAGTCTGTTTACCGCAGCAAACGTAAATGTTGCACTGATGAATTTGATGCTTTACATTCTCGATCACACGGAACCGGTGCATGAATACAAAGAACCACAGCTACAAAACAGCTATGTCGCTTATGCACTGAATTATATTCACGATCATTATACTACCAAAATCTTACAAGAAGACATCGCGATACAGTTGCAAATTTCGGTCCGCTATCTAAGCAAGATTTTTAAAAGCTATATGGGTGTGACTCTCTCAAACTATATTAATATTTATCGCATTAACTGTTCAATTGAGCTAATGCAAAATACCAATTTAACTTTGACCGAAATTGCGCTGCAGGTTGGATTTAAAGACTCGCAACATTATTCAAAGGTCTTTATGAATGTAATTAATGAGACCCCTTCACAATATCGAAAAACTGTTTCAAAATAATATCTAATACAAAATAGGCAGGAGCGAATCATCTTCACTCCTGCCTACTTTATTTGTTTTTATTGCTTTTTAAATTTAGTCTTCTTTTTTACGTTTTACTACAACAGTTCCTGCTGCCGCTGCAGATGCTGCAAATGCAAGTGCCCATGCTGCTACGTTCATTGTATCTCCTGTTTTTGGAGATGTGATGGAGCTGCTTCCTTTTCCAGCAGAGCCGGAACCTGTAGTTCCGCCACCTGTAGTTCCGCTACCTGTAGTTCCGCCACCTGTGCTTCCACCACCTGCTGCTGGTTTTTTGTTGTCATCTTTCTTGTTGTCGTCTTTTTTGTTATCGTCTTTCTTGTTATCGTCTTTCTTGTTGTTGTCTTTGTTATCGTCATCCTTCTTGTCATCCGCTGTTTCTTTTACTTTCAGATCTTTGAAGGCTTTTTCGATTGCTGCTTTTGCTTCGTCTACCTGTTCCTGAGTTACATTTTCACCGTTCAGTACGTTCTGATACTGTTCGTAAACTTCCTGCAGTTTTTTCAGGGATTCTTCTGTATATTTTTCTTTCTCTTCTAATGCTTTCTTTGCATCTTCTGCAGTGTTATTCAGTTTTTCCATATCTGCCAGTGTTATAAATGTTTCTTCTACTTCTTCTGTCATCTCAGATTCAGTACCCTCTTCATTTACTGCTGTTACAGCAACATTATACTTCGTACCTACTTTAAGACCGGTCAGCTCATATCTTGTTTCTTTTACCGGTGTCGCATTTACTTTTTCGCCATCCAGATATACATTATATCCTTCTACTGCTGCTCTTGCGAGAACCGGATCCCAAGTAACCAGTGCTTTCGTATGTTTAATTTCAGAGATTTTTACATTAGTAGGAGCGGCTGGTTTTTCCGGAGCCGGTTTTTCACTTTCTAATGTAGTAAATGTAGTTGCTTCAGATCTTGCAGATTCATTTCCTGCTGCATCGACTGCACTTACTCTTACTGTATATTCGGTTGCTTCTGTAAGGTCTGTCAGTGCAAATTCAGTACCTGCTACAAGTTCCTCATTTACTTTTGCTTCATTTACATATACGTTGTATCCTGCTACACCTACATTGTCGGTTGCTTCGTTCCATGTAAGCTTAGCTGTTGTTTCGGTTACTTCGGCTGCTTTTACTTCTGCTGGTACAGTTGGTGCTTCGGTATCTGTTTCTTCTTCTGCTTCTAATGTGGTAAATGTAACAGCTTCAGATCTTGCAGATTCATTTTCTGCTACGTCCACTGCGGTTACTCTTACTGTGTATTCGGTTGCCTCTGTAAGTCCGGTTAAGTCATACTCTGTAACAGTTACCGGGGAAGCATTTACTTTTGCTTCGTTTACATATACATTGTATCCTGCTACGCCTACATTATCAGTAGATGCAGCCCATGTGATTTTTGCAGTTGTCTGTGTAATGTCAGCTGCTGCTACAGCTGTTGGAATACTTGGTGCTTCGGTATCTTTTGGTTCCTCTTTTTTCAGTGTAGTAAATGTAGCAACTTCGGATCTTGCAGACTCATTTTCTGCTGCATCCACTGCGGTTACTCTTACTGTGTATTCGGTTGCTTCTGTAAGCTCAGTTAACGCATATTCGGTACCTGTTACAAGTGTTTCATTTACTTTTGTTTCATTTAAGTATACGTTATATCCAACTACGCCTACATTATCGGTTGCTTCGCTCCATGTAACTTTTGCGGTTGTTTCGGTTACTTCGGTTGCTTTTACTTCTGTTGGTGCAGTTGGTGCTTCGGTATCTTTTTCTGCTTCTGTTGTAAATACCACCGCTTCGGATTTTGCAGATTCATTTTCTGCCGCATCCACTGCTGTTACAGTTACACTGTACTCTGTAGCTGCGGTAAGGTCTGTTAAACTGTATTCCGTACCTGTTACAAGTGTTTCATTTACTTTTGCTTCATTTACATATACGTTGTATCCTGCTAC
>JAIIAN010000438.1 GCA_022717655.1 Bacillota bacterium
ACCTATATTGTGATTGCCAAAGAACTACAATCGAAAAATTGGAGAATAAACTTTCGTTTTTCTTCAAAGAATATAAGGAAGCGGTTTTAGTATTGGACAATTGTAATAAAGAAACGCTCAATCATGTAGTCGACTTGAAGTCTATAACTCAAAATGTAAATAATACTATTATTACAATTTTTAATGAACCAGAGGAAAGACAACGACAGGATGTAAACTATATTATTCTTGACAATAGTGACGCAGAAGTAGTTGCGCAACTGTTGGAACAACGTGGCGCTCAATTTAATGATATTCAAAGAAAAAGAATACAAGAATTCTCTGGCGGCATTCCTATGATGGCTGTCTTATTGATAGACTCTTTGAATAGAGGTAAAACTTTAGGTAATTTAGGCGACCAAGACTTGATGACGAAACTGTTAGGCATTAAAGAGACTGATGAAAAACGTACAATGATTCAAACCTTGGCTCTATTCAGATTTATTGGTTGGAAAGATGAACGAAGGAGCGAACTGGAATACGTAGCAAAAAACAAGAGCATTACTTCCATAACAAATACAGACGAAGAGGTAATGATGAATAAATTTGATGAACTCATTCAAAAATGTCTAAAGCGAGGGATTATGGAGGAATTTGGAAGAACAGTCGGCTTACGACCAATTCCATTGGCCTTATATCTGATAGTGGAATGGATAGATAAATGCTCTACAGAAAGATTGTTGAAGGTTATTGATGCAATACAAACATCAAAAGACTCCGACAATTTGATACATGCCTTTCACCAACAATTCAAGAATATGGGCTTTCATGAAAAAGCTCGTGAAATGCTGAACAATTTGTTAGGTGAAAAAAGCCCTTTTGGAAACGTGGAAGTGATTAACACAGAATTGGGTTCACGCCTCTTCCGCACGTTTGTAGAAGTGAACCCTATTGCAGTTTCCGATTTATTGTATCGTATTTTGGCTTCCTTGTCGATAGATGAACTTAGAAAAATAGATGTTGGACGAAGGAATTTGGTATGGGCAATAGAAAAGCTTTGTTTTGATTCGCGAACTTTTCATAAAGGTGCATTCTTAATGATGAAATTTGCATTAGCGGAAAATGAAGAATGGGCAAATAACGCAACTTCTGATTTTTGTTCTTTATTTCCAATCTATCTTCCTGCAACGAGTGTAAGTCTTGCCGTAAGACTTGACTATTTGAATGAGTACATAAAGGTAGATGAGTACAAAGAAATTGTGTTATCTGCATTGCAGCGAGCTTTATCTACAAGTAGTTTCATTTTTTTTTCTGGAGCAGAAAAACAAGGAACAACGGAATTGAAATGCTATTCTCCAACTGATAGAAACGAAATACAATCCTATTTGAAAGGGTGTGCAGACTTACTGCAGAAAGAAATAGAGAATAATACGAAATGGAAAGGTAAGGCTATATCTATCTTTGAGAATAGTTTTGGGGTATTGTGTAATTTTGGCATGGCTTCTTTAATCTTGCCTTATATGCAAAAGACAGCAGAACTATTGGGATATGATTGGGATAAGATGCAAGAGAACTTGTCCTTATTTCGCGATAGATTGTACCCAAGGATGGATGCGAATTTGCAACAGATGTATAATACGTTGCAACAACAGCTGACCAAGAACGACTTTGTGTCAAGATTTTCACGTATTGAACAAGAAACTTGCCATACTTCACTAGGAGTTCCTTTTGAAGAAAAAATGAAGAAG
>JAIIAN010000439.1 GCA_022717655.1 Bacillota bacterium
GCTTTATTTTCAACACCAGTTGGTATATTCTCAGAAGCAAGCATTTCCTGTACAGTTTCTATGGCTATCGCACTAGCCACTTCTCCTGCATTTTGCCCACCCATACCGTCAGCAACAACCATTACGCATCCCAACTTGCCTAGTTGGATAGCCTGCTGATAATCAGCAGGAACTATCCAATTATTACTTGTCAAGTCAGGACAAACCGTAAAGTTATCCTCATTATTCTCACGCAAACCAATATTGGTTCCCGCAAACAGCTTAAATGAAACCATAATTCAAGTTATTTTTCAGAAGCCGTTTTAGACGACTTCTTTCCTTTTGTTTTATTCTGTTTCTTATTTGACTTATCTGAACCTTTTGCGGTACTAGGGGTCAAACCTGGCTCTTTAGTCACCTCTACAGGTCCTGCCATTTTATCCGTCAGCAATTGGAGTGCCCATTTTGCCTTACCTACTTTTACCGCAACACCAGCTAGCCAAAACTGAACTCGTCCACGCCCTTCATATTTTGGAACGACAAACAAACCGCCAATAACTTTTTCAACCTCTTTAGGAGAAACTTCCTGCAAAGTACTATCAGCCTTCACATCTACAACAAAAGTATTCTGTCGAAGGTTTACAACCATAGCACTATCCTGAACATCCGGCGAAGCGTATGCCCACAACATATATCCCGTTTTCTTACCTAAAGTTACATCCTCACTAAGTCCAAAGTCACTCATTTTGTCTTGATGCTTCCAAAGACTCTTACCAGCGTTTACGGATTGAAGAAATTCAGTACCTATCTCCAACTCCACAGGTTTATAGACACTATCTTTCAACGCACGTTGATAACACCAGAAATAATCCGGTTTATATTTCTTATCAACATTTACTCTTTCATAGTCTGCGTCATTTCGCCATGGCTCTATAGCATGACCAGAAACATATAGACCACCAGCTACCTTTATAGCAAGAGTGTATGTTTCGCCATAAAAAGACTTACCATCTTTGCCATAAGTTTCACCATTACGCTCTAATCGATATTGCTGACGGATAATGGAAAGCTCTGAAATTAAAGCGTCCATTGTTAAATTAATCCTTTCACCTTTTAAGGAACCACCATTTAACAAATCAGCAATACTGATTTGAGCTAATGCATTCATACTCAACAATGCATATAAGCATATCAACAATAATCTTCTCATAATTTTATCTTAAATTACACATAGGCACAAGATGATTATAAACATCAGAATGCATATCACCTCGGCTAACAATACCTACCGCATAAATATTACCATTCATAATAGCAAAAACAGGGCCACCCGAATTACCATGTTCAACACCTTGATTAACCATTATACATCTTCCATCATTAAGTCCTGTTCTAGCAACACTTAAACGATTATATATAGGATCAACTATTTTTTTACCATCAGCAATACCTAAACTCCGAGGAAATCCCAACAAATGAACCGTTTGTCCTCCTTTAAGATTAGAAGATAGGGAAGAGCCATTGATTATAGAGCCCTTTGATGAGGTTCTTGCATAAGCCCAATCATTTCCCAACGAAGCAGGTGTCCCAAAGGCAATTCCTCCTTCCAATTCAACCTGTTCACCTTTTATTTCAACATTCATACTATATGGAGAATCATAAGAACGATTGATAACAAAACTTGCATCAGTAAAGTTCAATTGCTTTCCATCCTGATTAATTGCAATGATTTTTGAAAAGATCTTCA
>JAIIAN010000101.1 GCA_022717655.1 Bacillota bacterium
GGAATGGGATATGATGTACACAAACTGGTAGAAGGACGCGACCTGATTCTTGGTGGTGTTAAAATTGACTGGGAAAAGGGTCTGCTTGGACATTCAGATGCAGATGTGCTTTTGCATGCGATTATGGATGCACTTTTAGGTGCAGCTGCCCTTGGAGACATTGGACGGCATTTTCCGGATACCGATGAGAAATATAAAGGAATTTCAAGTATTAAGTTGTTACAGCACGTAGGGGAACTGTTAGAAGAGAACATGTACGTGATTAATAATATTGATGCGACGATTATTGCACAGAAGCCGAAGATGATGCCGCATATTGAAAAAATGCGGGAAAATGTGGCAGAGGCTCTGCATATTGAGAAAAATCAGGTTAATATCAAGGCAACAACAGAAGAAGGACTTGGATTTACCGGAAGTGGAGAAGGAATTTCTTCACAGGCAATCTGTGCGCTTCAAGATGCCAGGGATTTCATGGCAGATGACCGTATGATGCCGGCAGGATGCGGTGCATGCTGTAAAAAAAATTAAAAGGTATGTCAGGAGTTTTGGCGTACATAAAAAACATCAGGAGAAAAAAGAAAGTATGAGTATATTAAACGTAGAACATTTATCCCACGGATTTGGTGACCGGGCAATTTTTCAGGATGTGTCCTTTCGGCTGTTAAAAGGGGAGCATATCGGGCTTGTCGGAGCAAATGGAGAGGGAAAGTCTACCTTTATGAATATTATAACCGGAAAGCTGATGCCGGATGAGGGAAAGATTGAATGGGCAAAGAATGTAAGAGTCGGATATCTGGACCAGCATACGGTGCTTGAAAAGGGCATGACAATCCGTGATGTCTTGAAGTCTGCGTTTGGATGGCTGTTTGAAATGGAAGAGCAGATGAATGGAATCTGCGATAAGATGGGGGAAGCATCTGAAGAAGAGTTAACTCAGATGATGGAAGAACTTGGAACGATTCAGGATATGCTTACGATGCATGACTTTTATATTATTGATTCTAAGGTAGAAGAAGTGGCAAGAGCACTTGGGCTTACAGAAATCGGTCTGGATAAGGATGTGACGGATTTAAGCGGTGGTCAGAGAACAAAAGTATTGTTAGGCAAACTGCTATTGGAAAAGCCGGATATTTTGCTTTTGGACGAGCCTACGAACTATCTGGATGTGGTGCATATTGAATGGCTGAAACGTTATCTGCAGGAGTATGAAAATGCCTTCGTGTTAATTTCACATGATATTCCATTTTTAAATCAGGTCATCAATCTGATTTATCACATGGATAATCAGCAGTTAACACGTTACGTGGGCGATTATGACCATTTTCAGGAGGTCTATGCAGTAAAGAAAGCCCAGCTTGAAGCAGCCTATCAGAAACAACAGCAGGAAATCAGTGAATTAAAGGATTTTGTGGCAAGAAATAAAGCAAGAGTGGCAACCAGAAATATGGCAATGTCCAGACAAAAGAAATTAGATAAAATGGATGTCATTGAACTGGCAAGGGAGAAACCAAAGCCGGAATTTCAGTTTAAGACTGCGAGAACACCAAGCCGTTTTGTGGTAGAGACGAAAGAATTGGTGATTGGATATGACGAACCGCTTTCCAAACCGCTTACCCTGACGGTAGAGAGAGGCGAAAAGATTGCTTTAACCGGCGCAAACGGAATTGGAAAGACTACGCTTTTAAAGAGCATTTTGGGACTCATTCCGGCACTTGGAGGAAAAGCAGTGCTTGGAGATTATCTGGAGATTGGATATTTTGAACAGGAAATGCCACAGGGAAATAAGCATACCTGTATCGAGGAAATCTGGGAAGAATTTCCGTCTTATACACAGTATGAGGTAAGAGCTTCACTTGCAAAATGCGGACTGACGACAAAGCACATTGAAAGCCTGGTGCGAGTCTTAAGTGGTGGAGAGCAAGCAAAGGTGCGTTTATGCAAAATCATTAACCGTGAAACGAACCTGCTTGTACTTGATGAGCCAACCAATCATCTGGATGTAGATGCAAAAGAAGAACTTAAACGGGCGCTTAAAGAATACAAAGGAACAATTTTGATGGTTTGCCATGAACCGGAGTTTTACGAAGGACTGGTTTCAAAGGTATGGGACTGCTCGGAGTGGACCACGAAAATTGGCTAAATTAAATGCCGGACTTTATGCAAAAAGTGCTTTAAATTGACAAAGTATATGCAGTTTTTATAAAAAACCACTGCAAATTTCGTCATAAAACCGATGATTTCTCCAAAAACTACGAAAAATATGAAAGAAATAAAATTTCAGCTTGCAAAATCTGTCTAAGAGTTTTATAATCAATTTGAGTTTACAAATAGCGAAAATGAATCAATATTAGGAGGACAGAAAGTCATGTCATACGTAGATGAGGTTATTGAATCAGTTGTAAAGAAAAACCCAGGCGAACCGGAGTTTCATCAGGCAGTAAAAGAAGTACTTGAATCTTTAAAACCGGTTGTAGAAGCAAACGAAGAAAAATATCGTAAAGAAGCTTTATTAGAGCGTCTTGTAGAACCGGAACGTGTTATTATGTTCCGTGTACCGTGGGTTGATGACAAAGGTAATGTACAGGTAAACAAAGGATATCGTGTACAGTTCAACAGTGCAATCGGACCATACAAAGGTGGCCTGAGATTCCATCCATCCGTATATCTTGGAATCATTAAATTCCTCGGATTTGAACAGATTTTCAAAAACTCCCTTACAGGTCTGCCAATCGGTGGTGGTAAAGGTGGTTCTGATTTCGACCCGAAAGGAAAATCAGACAGAGAAGTTATGGCATTCTGCCAGAGCTTTATGACAGAACTTTCCAGACACATTGGCGCTGATACAGACGTACCGGCTGGTGATATCGGTGTAGGCGGAAGAGAAATCGGATATCTGTTTGGACAGTATAAGAGAATCCGTGATTCTTACGAAGGTGTACTGACAGGAAAAGGTCTTACATTTGGTGGTTCTTTAGTTCGTACACAGGCGACAGGATATGGTCTGTTATACTTAACAGAAGAACTGTTAAAATTAAACGGAAAAGACCTTGCTGGTAAAACAGTAGCTGTTTCCGGTGCAGGAAACGTTGCAATCTATGCAATTGAAAAAGCATATCAGTTAGGTGCAAAACCAGTAACCTGCTCTGATTCCACAGGATGGATTTACGATGCAGAAGGTATCGATTTAGAAGCATTAAAAGAAATTAAAGAAGTAAAACGTGCACGTTTAACAGAATACTTAAGCTACAGACCAAACGCTGAATATCATGAAGGCAAAGGCGTATGGAGTGTAAAAGTAGATGTTGCTCTTCCTTGTGCAACACAGAACGAATTACAGTTAGAAGATGCAAAACAGTTAGTAGCTAACGGATGCTTCGCAGTTTGCGAAGGTGCTAATATGCCTACTACATTAGAAGCAACTCAGTATCTGCAGGAAAACGGTGTAATCTTTGCACCTGGTAAAGCGGCAAATGCTGGTGGTGTTGCTACATCTGCTCTGGAAATGTCTCAGAACAGTGAACGTTTAAGCTGGACATTTGAAGAAGTTGATGAAAAACTTCAGGGAATCATGGTTAACATCTGCCACAACATGGTAAATGCTGCTAAGAAATACGGTCATGAAGGTAACTACGTAGTAGGTGCAAATGCTGCCGGATTTGAAAAAGTTGCAGAAGCTATGATGGCACAGGGTATCTGCTAATCGAAATTTGGAAAATAAATTGCTATAAAAACAGAAAGACCGTGGCGTTTAAAAAACGTTGCGGTTTTTTCATCTAGTGAATCCAAAAGTAGTTCTGTAGTGAAATCAAAAGTGGTTCTGTGAAATAGAGGTTGACAAATTTGTCATTTATGAATAAACTAGAACAAGACAGATTAAGATAAATTTAAGATATAAAAAAGCGATGAATGGAAAGAGTACCACAGAAATTTTTAACAGAGAAAGAGGGCCATCGGCTGAAAGCCTTCTAAAAAGGAATGTGTGAAAGTGCCTCCAGAAGCTGACAGCTAATCCCTGTCCGTAATCCTGCGTTAAAGGAAGAAAAGCGGAGGAATGTATCCTCAAGTAGAGTGGAACCGCGGAATATTTCGTCTCTATATGGCACAAGTCATATAGGGATTTTTTTATGAGTTAATTTAAGAATAAATAAAAAAGAAGGGAAAGAAAATGGGATTTATCAAGCATATTAAAGAAGAATTCCAGGTGATTCAGGAAAGAGACCCGGCGATTAAGACACCGCTGGAAGTGCTCTTATATCCAAGCTTTCGTGTTATGATTCAGTATCGGAAAGCGCATAAACTTTATCAGAATGGACATTATTTTCTTGCAAGATGGGTTTCTCAAAGAGCGGCGAGAAAAACCGGAATTGAAATTCATCCAGGGGCACAGATTGGAAAAGGGCTGTTTATTGACCATGGAAACGGTGTTATCATTGGAGAGACAGCAATTATTGGAGATAATGTTACCTTATATCAGGGTGTTACGCTTGGAGGTACTGGAAAAGAAACCGGAAAACGTCATCCTACGTTAAGAGATAATGTAATGGTGAGTGCAGGAGCAAAAGTTATCGGTTCTTTTACGATTGGTGAAAATTCAAAAATTGGAGCAGGAAGTGTCGTATTGGAAGAAGTACCGCCAAACTGTACCGTAGTAGGTGTTCCAGGACGTATTGTAAGAAGAGGCAACAAAAAAGTGCCGAGAAGCGATATGGACCAGATTCATTTGCCAGACCCGGTATTAGAAGATATTCGTACTTTACAGAAAGAAAATGAAGCGTTAAAATCCAAATTACAGAGAATGGAATATCAGCTGCAGGAGATAAAAGAAGAAAAGGAGAAAAACGGATTATGAAAATTTATAACACACTGACAAAGAAAAAAGAAGAATTTGTACCGCTTGAAGAAGGAAAAGTAAAAATGTATGTGTGCGGGCCAACTGTATACAACTTTATTCATATTGGAAATGCACGTCCGATGATTGTATTCGATACTGTAAGAAGATATATGGAATACAAAGGCTATGATGTAAACTATGTTTCTAACTTTACCGATGTAGATGATAAAATCATTGCAAAAGCAATTGAAGAAGGAGTGTCTGCGGAAGAAATCTCCAAACGTTACATTGCAGAATGTAAAAAAGACATGGCAGATATGAATGTAAAACCGGCTACCACTCATCCGCTGGCGACTCAGGAAATCGATGGAATGATTGACATGATTCAGACTTTAATCGAAAAAGGATTTGCTTATGAGGTAAATGGAACCGTATACTTCCGAGTAAAGAATTTTAAAGAATATGGAAAACTGTCTCATAAAAATCTGGAAGATTTACAGTCTGGTTTTCGTTCCATTCAGGTATCCGGTGAAAATCAGAAAGAAGACCCGCTTGATTTCGTACTCTGGAAACCGAAAAAAGACGGCGAACCATTCTGGGTATCTCCATGGGGAGACGGAAGACCAGGATGGCATATTGAGTGTTCTGTTATGTCTAAGAAATACTTAGGAGAAGAAATTGATATTCATGCCGGTGGAGAAGATTTAGTATTCCCGCATCATGAAAATGAAATTGCACAGTCTGAGTGCTGTAATGGAAAACAGTTTGCAAGATATTGGATGCACAATGCATTCTTAAATATTGATAACCGTAAGATGTCAAAATCTCTGGGTAATTTCTTTACTGTACGTGAAATCGGAGAGAAATATGATTTACAGGTGCTTCGTTTCTTTATGCTCAATGCACATTATAGAAGTCCGTTAAATTTCAGTGCAGAATTGATGGAAGCTTCCAGCAATGCCTTAGAGCGCATTGTAACCTGCGTAGAGCAGTTAAAACATTATTTGGAAAAAGCAGAGGGCAGTGAGTATGCAGAAGCAGAAACTGCGCTTGTAAAAGAAGTAGAAGCGCTGGTAGAAAAATATGAAGAAGCAATGGAAGATGATTTTAATACTGCAGATGCCATTGCAGCTATTTTTGAAATTGTAAAACTTGCAAACACAAATGCAGATGCGGAAAGCACAAAAGCATTTGTACAGTTCTTATTTGATAAGATTGTAGGGTTAAGTGATATCTTAGGATTGATTGTAAATAAGAAGGAAGAAGTCTTAGATGAAGAAGTAGAAAAACTGATTGAAGAACGTCAGGCTGCAAGAAAAGCAAAAGATTTTGCAAAAGCAGATGAAATCCGTGACAAATTAGCAGATATGGGAATTATCTTAAAAGATACCAGAGAAGGAGTACAATGGAAGCGAGCTTAAGTTATTTAAAAGAGCTGTTTGCAGTGGGGAATACGGATATTAAAACGTATTCCCCGCTGACACTGGCTTATATCGGTGATGCCGTGTATGAGATTGTCATTCGTACCATTTTGGTGGAAAAAGGCAATGCACAGGTCAATAAACTGCACCAGAGGGCAAGTAAGCTGGTAAAGGCTTCTGCACAGTCTGAAATTATTGAAAAATTAAAAGAAGAATTGACAGAAGAAGAACTTGCCGTTTATAAAAGAGGCAGAAATGCAAAGTCTTATACGATGGCAAAAAATGCAACCATGTCGGATTACCGAAGAGCAACCGGATTTGAGGCTTTGATGGGATATTTATATCTGACCGAACAGTGGGAGCGGATGTTACAGCTGATTAAAAAGGGAATTGAAAAAGGAGAAACGGATGGAAGAGAAGTTCCAGGAAAGTAAAGTAGAGGGAAGAAATGCGGTATTAGAGGCATTTCGTTCCGGCCGTGTAATTGATAAATTATTTGTTCAGGAACATTGTGAGGATGGTCCGGTAAGAACGATTTTAAGAGAAGCAAAAAAACATGATACGATGGTGCGTTTTGTAAAAAAAGAACGTCTGGACCAGATGTCTGACACTGGAAAGCATCAGGGTGTGATTGCAATGACCGCTGCCTATGATTATGCAGAGGTATCAGATATTTTAGAAAAAGCAAGAGAAAAGGGCGAACCGCCATTTATCATTTTATTAGATAATATTGAAGACCCACATAATCTTGGCGCAATTATCCGTACTGCAAATCTGGCAGGTGCACATGGAGTCATTATTCCGAAAAACCGTGCAGTTGGACTGACTGCGACAGTGGCACGTACTTCAGCAGGGGCATTAAACTATACACCGGTTGCAAGAGTGACCAATATGGCAAGAACCATTGAAGACTTAAAGAAAGAGGGATTATGGTTTGTGTGTGCCGATATGGGCGGAACAAATATGTATGACCTTGATTTAAAAGGTGCAATTGGTCTGGTCATTGGAAATGAAGGTGACGGAGTATCAAGAGTAGTAAGAGAAAAATGCGATTTTATTGCTTCGATTCCTATGAAGGGAGACATTGATTCTCTTAATGCATCAGTTGCGGCAGGTGTTCTGGCGTTTGAAATTGTAAGACAGAGAATGTAAAGAAAAATAAAAAGATGAAAGATTTACAACAATATACGGATGAAGAATTAATTGTACAGCTTCGTAATGGCAATCAGAGCGTGGAAACGTATCTGCTTAACAAATATAAGGGGCTGGTCTTAAAAAAGGCACATGCGATGTTTTTAGCGGGTGGAGAGACAGAAGATTTGATTCAGGAGGGGATGATTGGACTCTTTCAGGCAGTTCGGGATTATCAGCCGGATAAAAATACTTTGTTTTCGACATTTGCAAATCTCTGTGTAGTACGACAGCTTTGTAAGGCAATTGAAGTTTCAGGAAGGAAAAAACATAAACCACTCAATGCGTATGTCTCTTTAAGTGGAGAAGATTCTCCACTTTTAGAAGCATTTGATTTCAGCCAGCAGAATCCGGAAACGATTGTGATTGACAGAGAAAATACGGAGCAGATGCGTAATAAAATTCGGGAATGTTTAAGTGAATTTGAAAATGAGGTACTGGATTTGTATCTTGAGGGAAAAACTTATACACAGATTGCAGTGCTGATGGAAAAAACTCCAAAATCAATTGACAATGCACTGCAGAGAATCCGCGGCAAAATCAAAGAATTGTCGCTGGATTAGCGTTAATTGAGAGGACTCATAAGAGAATCTTTACATTAACATAAAAAATAAAAGAAATATTACAAAAAGTATTGACATTTCAAACAATTTTTGCTAGAATCTGTAATTGTGATGAACGGCTTGTGATATCACAAGTCAGGCTGCCTTGGCTCAGTTGGTAGAGCGTCGCCTTGGTAAGGCGGAGGTCGGCGGTTCAAATCCGCTAGGCAGCTTAAAAAAAACCTCTCTGAGATTTCAGAGAGGTTTTTTTTAACGCTTTATTTTGAAAAATAATTAAAAGAACACCTTTTTTAGATATAGTATTCAATTGTTTCGTGAGATTTCATATTAAAGATTTCGTAGACTTTATCACGAATCATCAGGAAATCATTGGAAGTACGGTCCCTGTGTTTTGGAAGCTGTACCGTAAGGAGTGCCTTAATTCGTCCTGGATTTGCAGACATTATGACAATTCGGTCGGCAAGAAAGACTGCTTCTTCGATATCATGTGTGACAAAGACAACGGTCTTTTTGGTGTCCTGTGCAATTTCTAAAATATCTGTCTGAAGTTTCATTCGGGTGATGGCATCCAGCGCACCAAATGGTTCATCCATAAATAAGATATCCGGTTCTACGGCAAGCGCACGGGCAATAGCGACACGCTGCTGCATACCGCCGGAAAGCTGTGCCGGACGTTTTTTTGCCGCATGTTCGAGGCCAACCATTTTTAAATAATGAGAGGCAATGTTGGCTTTCTTTTCTTTGCTGTAGTTTTTTGTCTCGAGTCCAAGTTCTACATTCTTTTGTACCGTTCTCCATGGAAGCAGTCCGTAATTTTGAAAAATGGTGACATATTTCATGGAAGGTTTCTCAACAATCTGATTTTTGATTTTGATTTCTCCGGATGTCGGTTTTAAAAATCCAGCCATTGCATTTAACAGTGTGGATTTTCCACAGCCGGATGGACCGAGCAGGCAGATAAATTCCCCTTCTTCAATATTTAAAGAAACATCATCTAAAATGACATGATTCTGATTTTCTTCTTCAAAAGAAATTGTTACATTTGATACATCTATCATTTTTTACGCTCCAAATCCGAATTTTGTACGAATCAGTTTCTCGGCAAGACGAAGCAGTCCGTCAAGAATAAAACCGATGACACCGATAGTTAACATAGTTGCAAGTAAAGAGTCAAACCGCATACAGTTTTTGGTATCCATAATCAGGAAACCAAGTCCTGACTGAGAACCGACCATTTCACCGGATACAAGGAAAATCCAGGAAGTTCCAAGAGCCAGACGAAGCGCATTGGCAATCTGTGTAAAAATGGCAGGAAAGATGATGCAGAATAATGTTTTTACTTTGTTTACACCGAAACTGTCTGCAATTTTGTAATAGATTCTATCAACGTTTTGAACTGCACTGACAACAGAGAGCAGAATTGGAAAGAATCCGGCAATAAAAATAATTACGATTGCAGGCACATCGCCGATTCCAAACCAGAATACGATAAATGGCATGAAAGCAACTGGTGCAATCGGGCGGATAATCTGAAGAATCGGATTAATAAAGGTAAATACACGCGGAAAACTTCCAAGTAACAGTCCAAGCAGAATTGCCGAGATAACAGATGAAAAATAACCGATGGCAAAACGGATGAGACTGGTTTCAATATGCAGAGGAAGGGTAACCGAAGAAGTACTTCCTGGCAGTCCGGTCGTGCAAAGCTGAATGAATGCCTGTAATACCTTATAAGGAGATGGAAACAGGGTTTCATTTGTGTGGGCGAGGGTGCAGGCTGTCTGCCAGAGCACCACTACAACCAAAAAAGAAAGAATGGTTCGTATTGTCTTTTTTAACATAATCTTTTGTCCTCACAATCTGGATACTGATTTACGGATAGATTTATTGATAAACGAAGTCAGCATAAGATGGAGGATTTTCATTGATTCCATATTCCACGACTTTTTCACTTAACTGTTCATAATCTTCCTGAGTAATTTCGAGCTCATCGTAGTGAATCCATTCCAATGAAACATCGAGTGTCTTTTCGTCCTGGCCTAAATATTTTTCCGCTACTTCTTTTGCAATGCCTTCGTCTAACAGACTTCCAGCTTCTTTGTAAGTAGAAAGAAATTCATCCGCAGCGTCTTTATTTTTATCGAGGAAGCCACCATTAAATACAAGAGCACAGCAGATGGAATCCTGCCATAAATCAGTGGAGTCATATAATACATGACCATAATCCTGTACGACAGCCTGTGCGCCAAATGGTTCAGCAACACAGTATCCGTCAATGGAACCACTTGCAAGGGAAGAAGGCATTTCAGATGGAGCAAGCTGTACGACATTGATATCGTCAATGCTTAAGTCACCAAGTGCAAGCATGTCATTTAATAAGATATTGTGAGAGGACTGATTGGAAGGAATGGCAAATGTTTTTCCTTTTAAATCATGGACATCTGAAATATCGTTGGATACGATAACAACATTTCCATCTTTATGGCCAAGAGCGGCAGCTTTTAAGTCAATTCCGTTACTTACGGCGCCCATTGCAAGTTCAACAAGGACAGAAGCACCATCAATTCTTCCGGAGTTCAGTGCGTCCATTAAATCGGTCCAGGAACTGAATTTTTGAAGGGTGACTTCGATATCACTGTCTGATTTTGC
>JAIIAN010000102.1 GCA_022717655.1 Bacillota bacterium
GCTGAGGGATTAAAAGCCGTAAAGGTACTTCACAAAGAGGGAATCAAGACGAATGTCACCCTGATCTTCTCACCAGCTCAGGCACTCCTCGCCGCCCGCGCCGGCGCTGACTATGTATCGCCGTTTCTTGGCCGTCTCGACGACATCTCCACTCCGGGAATCTCCCTGATTGAGGACATCACCGAAATCTTCCAGATGCACGGAATCGAGACCCAGATCATCGCCGCAAGCATCCGCAACCCGATCCATGTGATCGACTGCGCAAAGGCAGGCGCTGATATCGCAACTGTTCCATATAAAGTATTAGAGCAGATGACCCATCATCCACTTACTGACCAGGGTATTGAAAAATTCCAGAAAGATTATCTTGCAGTATTCGGAAAATAAAGGTAAGATGTGAGTGGCAAAGAAATTTGCCACTCGCTTATATTATGAGAAATTTTTTCAGGAGGAAAATATGAACAAATTAGAGCTTCAGAAAACAGCCAATGAAGTCCGCAAAGGTATTGTGACAGCTGTTCATTCCGCAAAAGCGGGACATCCGGGCGGTTCTTTATCAGCAGCAGATTTATTTACTTATTTATATTTTGAGGAAATGAATATTGACCCGAAAGAGCCAAAGAAAGCAGATCGTGACCGTTTTGTATTATCCAAAGGACATACGGCACCGGGACTTTATGCTACTCTTGCAAACAGAGGATATTTCCCGGTAGAGGATTTAAAGACTCTGCGTCATATCGGTTCTTACCTTCAGGGACATCCGGATATGAAACACATTCCAGGTGTTGATATGTCCAGTGGTTCTTTAGGACAGGGAATCTCAGCAGCAGTTGGAATGGCTTTAGCCGGAAAAATGGACAATGCGGATTACCGTGTTTATACACTGCTTGGTGATGGTGAAATCCAGGAAGGACAGGTTTGGGAGGCTTCTATGTTTGCCGGACACAGAAAACTGGATAACTTAGTTGTAATCGTGGATAACAATGGACTTCAGATTGACGGTAAAATTGAAGATGTTTGTTCTCCATACCCAATTGATAAGAAATTTGAAGCATTCAATTTTCATGTAATCAATGTAGAAGATGGAAATGATTTTGACCAGCTTGCAGCTGCATTTAAAGAAGCAAAAGAAACAAAAGGTATGCCGACAGCTATTATCATGAAGACTGTAAAAGGAAAAGGCGTTTCCTATATGGAAAACAATGCAGGATGGCATGGAAAAGCTCCAAACGATGAAGAATATGCAATCGCAATGGCAGAATTGGAAAAGGTAGGTGAAGCATTATGTCAGAAGTAAAGAAAATTGCAACCAGAGAAAGTTATGGTAACGCATTAGTTGAATTAGGAAAAAAATACGAAAATTTAGTAGTTCTTGATGCTGACCTGGCAGGTGCTACAAAGACCGGAACATTCCAAAAAGCATATCCGGAACGTCACATTGACTGTGGTATCGCAGAATCCAATATGATGGGAATCGCAGCAGGTCTGTCTACAACAGGAAAAGTTCCATTTGCAAGTACATTTGCAATGTTTGCAGCAGGACGTGCTTATGAGCAGGTTCGTAACTCTATTGGATATCCTCACTTAAATGTAAAAATCGGTGCAACTCATGCCGGAATCTCTGTTGGAGAAGATGGTGCGACTCATCAGTGTAATGAAGATATGGCACTTATGAGAACCATTCCGGGTATGGTAATTTTAAATCCGTCTGATGACGTAGAAGCAAAAGCAGCTGTAGAAGCAGCTTATCTTCACGAAGGTCCGGTTTACTTACGTTTTGGACGTCTGGCAGTGCCGGTTATCAATGACAGACCGGATTATAAGTTTGAAATCGGAAAAGGTATCGTGCTTAGAGAAGGAAAAGATGTTACAATTTTTGCAACAGGTCTCTGCGTAAGCGAAACCTTAGCAGCAGCAGAAAAACTGGCTGAAGATGGAATTGATGCAAAAGTAATCAATATTCATACTATCAAACCATTAGATGAAGAACTGGTTGTAAAAGCTGCAAAAGAAACAGGCAAAGTCGTTACAGTAGAAGAACATTCTGTAATCGGTGGTCTTGGCGGTGCAGTAGCAGAAGTGCTGAGTGAAAAAGCTCCGACACAGATGCTTCGTATCGGTATCAATGACGTATTCGGTGAATCCGGTCCGGCAGTTAAATTACTCGAAAAATATGGAATTGATGCAGCAGGAATTTACAATAAAGTAAAAGCATTCGTTAAATAATTATATTTACAAATAAAAAGCTCTGTTATAGAATAGGGCTAAGTCTTAGAGGTGTCGCCAAGAGGCGGCACCTCTTTTTAGTTCTTATGGCTAAAGCTTCTAAGAGCTAAAAAAGAAAGGGAATGAAGTTATGAAAACGAGAAGCAGAAAAACAGTAAAAGATACAAGAAACACAGGCGGAGAGACCGGACAGAATAAAAAATCCGAAAACGAAGAATTTTATGAATATATCAAAGATTTGGTACATCATCCTTATGTCCTGAAAATGAAAAATTATCAGCATCATTGTGACACAAGCTGTTATCAGCATTGTTTGAATGTTGCCTATTACAATTATAAAATATGTAAATTTTTTAATCTGGATGCGCGTTCCGCAGCAAGAGCAGGCATGCTTCATGATTTGTTTTTATACGACTGGCATGGACATCGCAAAAAAACCGGTGACCCCGTTCATGCAATGACACATCCGCATACTGCCCTGCATAATGCACAGAAATATTTTAAGTTAAATGCGCTTGAAAAAGAAATGATTTTAAAGCACATGTTTCCGGTTACTCCGATTCCACCAATGCATAAGGAAACGTGGATTATTACATTAACGGATAAGTACTGTGGAACGTGTGAAATCGGACAGTATTATTTTCATGTGTGGTTTCCAAGAGGCGTTTATCATGCAATGAAACGCCTGATGAAAAAAGTATTTGGCAAAGACTACACTTATGCAGATTATCGGCTTCCATTTGGAGAGTCATCCGAAGATACTGCAGACAGAGGCGTGAATTTTGCAAAGCTTCGCAAACGTTCGGAATCTGAATCAGAATGGAAAAAATCGAAGAAAGAAAAACGATGTGTTCCGAAATATTGACGGTGTGCAATCAAAATGCCGGATACAATCGTGTCTGCAAGCTGAATTACAGTTGCAAGTCTTGTTGTCTGAAGCACAAAATGTTCAAATGCCCCTGAGAGGTTTACAATTCCAGTGATGGAAATGTCACCGACTGGGGGCAGTTTCTTTTTTACACCAAGTCCAGGGGCAAGTGCGCCTTTTCGGATGGTGACAAATTCCTGATGGCGTTTTGAACCAAGGGAGGCGTCGATTGCAATCAAAAGACAGTTTGGATGTCTCTTATGAACGGTTGCTATAATTTCTGCAAGATTTAAGGCATGAACAGGCTGTTCTAATGTGCCATAGATAACACAGCGGGAAAGGTGTTCTTTACTTAATTTATATCCAATTAGCGGACCAAGGCTGTCCCCTGTAATCCGGTCACTTCCGATGCAGAGAAAGACCACTTCCTGAAATTCTTTTGGCTGTGAGCACAGCATTTCAAATAAAAGAGAACCGACCTGATTTGGGGCACGGCAGCTTTTGCTTTCGACATAGTGGACGGGAGCATTGCGGTATGATTCCATAAAATTTACCATCCTTTCAACAAAATGACTGTATGACTGTACTGGTCAAAATTTCTTTTATTATAGATTTCCCTGTTTTGGATGATTTATCCTGACTTTTTAAGCAAAGATTTGTCGGCAAAAAAAATCAGGCAGATTCCTCAAAGTGATAAAATTTGCAGAGCTTGTATGCTATTCTTTTGCCCAAAGGGGTGAAAGAATTATGATAGAGGTCATTTATGAAAAGGAGAAAGAAAAAGCGGAGGGAAATCAGGCTTTTTTCCGAATTCCAAACAATATACGACAGATTGGTGAAATACAAGGAAATCAAAAAATCTATATAGAAGATTATGCTTATACTTATCTTTGTAGAATCGCAAGTGAGGATTCTACAAAAGGGAGAGCGGCGATTCTGCTTGGACAGGCGAATTGGAAAGATGGAAAGACGTATTTATTTATTAAAAGTGCGGTTGCGCTTCATGATATTGAGGTTTCAGAAGAACATTTTGCCTTTACAAAAGACGTGTGGAAACAAATTTATGAAGAAAATAAGAAATTTTTTCCAAATCAGGAGATTGTAGGCTGGTTTTTATCGCTTCCAGGCTGTTCCATGGAACTTCATGAGGGAATCTGCAAGACGCATTTGAATCATTTTGGTGGAAACGAAAAAGTACTTATGGTTATCGAACCTCTTGAAAAAGAAGAGGCTTTTTATCGTTATGAAGAAGGAAAACTTGCCAGACAGGAAGGATTTTATGTTTATTACGAAAAAAATGAGCCGATGCAGAACTTTTTGATTGAACAAAATAAATATGCAAAAGAAAAAAGTGAAAAAGTAGCCGATGAAGCCGTAAAGACATTTCGTAAAAAAGTGGAAGAAAAGACGAAAGGAAAAAGACGGGGGAAAATAGTACCGCTGTTTCGTGCGGCAAGTGCAAGTGTAGCAGCAGCGATGTTAATTGCCGGTGTCCTTTATCTGAATCAGTATGAGAAGTTAAAAAAAACGGATTCTGTTGCAGACAAAACCAAAATCGAAAAAAAGAAAGCAGAAACCGTTGTGTCAAATCCAATGAATGATTCCGAAAATGCCGAAAAAACGGAAGCCTCGAATGAAGAAGCTTTAAAAGGCGAGACGCAGACAAAAACAGAGTCAGATTCCGTATCAGGTTCAATAGATGGCGATGATAAATCCAAACAGGCAAATGCGGGGGCAGAAGGGGAAAAGCAAAGCGAGACGGCGAAGCAGGAACAACAGGCAGGAAATACCAATTCAGAAAATTCAGGAAGTACGAGCACAGCACAGACCACAGGTTCTAATTCTCTGCATGAAACTTATACCGTTCGGGAGGGAGATACCATTACCAGTATCAGCCGAGCCCATTATGGAACAACCTCAAAGATAAAAGAGATTTGTGAGTTGAATGGCATTTCAGCAGAAGAATTTATTTTTCCAGGACAAAAAATTTTACTCCCGTAGAAAATTGTGCTATAATAGCCGCATGTCATGGCGTAAGTGTTTTGGCATAAATAAGATACTCACAAAATCAAGGGTAGAAAGATTCTGAGAGTATCGAATAAAACAAAGGTTAAGATAAATGGAACAGAATAAGGAAAAACAAACTCAAAGCAGGGATAAGAAACAAACGAGACAAACCAGAGAACGACGCAGACAGTTGGAGATGCTTTTAATTGCGATTCTGATTTTAATTGTAATCATTGTAATAGCGGTATTAGTCGTCCAAAGGCGTACGTATCATAACTATTCTGTACTTTCTTCTTCAAAAAATGAAAATGTGCAGGCTTATGGATTTGCCCAGTTTGAAGATGAAATTTTGAAATATGGAACAGATGGTGTTTCTCTGTTGAATCAAAAAGAAGAAACGGTCTGGTCAGAGGATTTTCAGATGACCAATCCGACCGTAGATGTCTGTGAAAATATGGCAGTGATAGCAGACAAAGATGCAACGTTTATGTATATTCTGTCAAAAGAAAAAGTGGTTGGAACAGTTCAGACGTCCAATCCGATTTTAAAGGCAAGAGTGGCAAGAACAGGAGTTGTTGCTGCAATTTTACAGGATAATGATAAGACGTGGGTGAATTTTTATGCCAAGGATGGCAGTCTGATTGCGGAAAATCAGACAAGAATTGACAGTCCTGGATATCCGGTAGATATTGCAGTATCACCGAATGGAAAAATTATTATGGTCAGCTATCTTTATGTGGAGGATGCTCAGACAACCAGTTATGTCGCTTTTTATAATTTTGGAGACAGTGGTCAAAGTGAGATTGACAATATTGTAGCCGGCTATACTTATAAAGATGTCATTGTACCTCAGACACTTTATTTAAAAGATGGTTCGGCTCTGGCATTTCGGGATAATGGATTTTCTGTCTATCAGGGAGAAAATGTTCCGAAAGAAAAGAAAAATGTAGAAATGACATCAGAGATTGTCAGTACTTTTTATAATGACAATTATGTAGGATTAGTGTTTAAAGATAAAGATAATAATAAAAATTATGTAATGCGGGTATACAGCTTGAATGGAAAAATGAAATTTGAAAAGAAGTTCAATATTGAATATACCCAGATAAAAATCAGTAATGAAATGATTATTATGAATAACGATACGCAAGTTTGTATGATTGACTTAAATGGAAACAAAAAGTTTGATGGAAACTTTGGAGAGGGAACAATTCAGGGAATTTTCAGAATTGGATCCAATCGTTATATTGTGGTTTCAGAAAGTGGAATCAAGACAATTAAATTAAAGTAAAAATATGTGGAAACAGGCGGTTGCCGGCGGGCAATGGTCTGTTTTCTCTGCATTAGGGGACAGATTTAAGTAAGAGGCTCGGTTACTCATAGTCGAGTAGCTCACGGAAAAATCAGGGAAAGAAACAAAAGGAGAAAAATAAAAGGAGAAAAGAGTATGAACTGGTTAAGCATAGTAATTTTAGTGATACTGGCAGGGTGTATTTTAAATGGATTTAGAAAAGGAATGGTTCGGACACTGGCAGCAATGATGTCGCTTGTTGTGAGTCTGGTGCTGGTATCACTGGCAAATCCTTATGTTGCAACATTTCTGGAAGAAAAAACAACGGTGTATGAAGTGACTGAAACCAAATGTAGGGAAACATTTCAAAGTATTGCGGAAAAACAGACGGAAAATGTGCAGCAGGAGTTTATGCAGAAAATGGGTATTCCGGAAAATTTTTCAAATACACTTAGAATCGGAGATGAGTTTACGGAAAGTGCAGTGGCTCCACTTGCAGAGTCAACAGCACATCTGATTGTAAATGGACTTGCTTTTGTGATTACATTTGTGTTGTTATCGATTCTGCTTCGGATTGCAGTAGGTCTTCTGGATAGTTTATTCAGACTGCCGGTCTTAAGCCTGGTCAATCGTCTCGCAGGCGGAGTAATAGGCGCAGTTCAGGGATTGGTGATTTTATGGGTATTCTTTTTGATTGTGTTTTTAATCTGGAATACAGAAATCGGAGCACAGGCATTGGCAATGATTCAGGAAAATCCAGTTATAAACTGGCTATATAACTGCAATCCGTTTGTGAACATCTTATTAAAATAAAAATATCAAAATAAAATGATATGAGCGTTAAAAGAAAAAAGAAAGAAGAAAAATTATGGTAAGGATAAAAGATATTGCAAAAGAAGCGGGAGTCAGTCCGACCACTGTTTCGAATGTTATACATGGAAATACAAAAAAAGTTTCAAAGGCAAATATTGATAAGATACAGAAAATTTTGGAAGAACATCAGTATATTCCAAGTATGAGTGCGTTGATGCTGGCGCAGAATCGTTCCAGACTGATAGGTGTTTTGATTGGCGGGGTAGATGGAAAAAGAAGAAGTATTGAAGGTGACCCATTTACCAGTATTATGTTAAGTGCGCTTGAATTAGAGATTTACAGAAAAAATTATTATATGCTGTTTCACATGTCAAGTACACCGGAAGAAAACTGGAAGCTGGCAACGACTTGGAAAGTAGAGGGATTAATTACGCTTGGGCTTACCGCAGAACAAAATATCGAACTTCAAAAGCGGTGTCAGATACCTCTGGTCAGCATTGATAATTATTATGAGGGAAGAGAAAGAGTAGATAATATAGGACTTCAGGATTTTGAAGGTGGTTTTAAGATGGGAAATTATCTGATAGAAAATGGAATGAAAAAAATTCTGTTTTTGTCAGATAATGATATCGGTGTGGACCATGAGCGCTGGCTTGGACTTGCAAGAGCAGTAAAAGAAAGCGATTCTGTTTTGGCAAAACATTGGATTATGCCGACGAAACAGGAATTTCGTATGCAGTGGTTAAAAGACCGATTGGAGGAAATTCGAGAATGGGATGCATTGTTTTTTGCCTCAGACCGTTATGCACAGGAAGGGCTTCTCATTTTACAGGATATGGGAGTTCGCGTGCCAGATGATATTTCTGTAGTGGGATTCGATGACAGTCCTTATGCAAAAATGTCCAGACCACAGCTTACAACAGTGCGCCAGGATGTGATGAAAAAGGGAAAGATGGTTGTAAAAAAACTGATGAGCCTGATAAAAGAAGAACCATTTACCGGAGAAGAGCGGCTTCCGGTTGAATTAGTGATTCGTGATTCTGTACAGAATAGAGAATAAGATTTAGGTGAAATGGACGTTTTGCGGAAAACCTATTGTGAGAAAAAACACAGTTTGCTATAATTGGTAATAGTAAATAAGGTTTTACGCAAAACGTTTTTGCGTAAATGAAAACAGATAATTTTTGCTTTGAATCTATATATCAGATTTATATAGCAAAGTAAGAAAAACGTGTCTGATTTATCAGAACGATTAGAAAATGGATGAGGTGAAGATTATGGAAAAAAAATGGTGGAAAGAAAGCGTTGTTTATCAGATTTATCCAAGAAGTTTTAAAGACAGCAATGGAGATGGAATTGGAGATATCAACGGAATCACAGAAAAATTAGATTATCTAAAAGAATTAGGAATTGATGTAATCTGGCTTTCTCCTGTTTATCAGTCTCCGAATGATGATAATGGATATGATATCAGTGATTATCAGGCAATTATGGAAGAGTTTGGAACAATGGAAGATTTCGACCGTATGTTGGCAGAAGCTCATAAGAGAGGAATCCGAATTGTCATGGATTTGGTTGTCAATCATACATCAGATGAGCATGCATGGTTTGTAGAAAGTAAAAAATCAAGAGAGAATCCATATCGTGACTATTACATCTGGAGAGAAGGGAAAGACGGAAAAGAACCAAATAACTGGGGCTCTGTATTTAACGGTTCTGCCTGGGTTTATGATGAAACAACAGATATGTATTATCTGCATCTGTTTTCTAAAAAACAGCCAGATTTAAACTGGGATAATCCAAAAGTTCGTGAAGAAGTCTTTTCTATGATGAACTGGTGGTGTGAAAAGGGAATCGATGGCTTTCGTATGGATGTTATCAGCATGATATCAAAAGTAGAAGGACTCCCGGATGGAAAAGTGCATGGAGGTCTGTATGGAGATGCGTCCCCTTATGTACAGAATGGTCCTCACGTACATGAATATCTGCAGGAAATGAATAAAGAAGTACTTTCTAAGTATGACCTGCTCACAGTAGGAGAGTGTGCGGGTGTTACAATTGAAGAAGCGAAAAAATATGCTTCCAATAAAGGGACAGAACTTGGAATGGTATTCCAGTTTGAACATATGGATTTAGACCAGGGCGAATTTTCAAAATGGGGCGACAAAAAGGTTAAATTGACCGCTTTAAAAGAAAATTTGACAAAATGGCAGAACGAATTAGAAGGAAAAGCATGGAACAGTTTATTCTGGTGCAACCATGACCAGCCAAGAGTTGTATCCAGATTTGGAAATGACAGTAAAGAATATAGAGAAGTTTCAGCAAAAATGCTGGCAACCTGTCTCCATCTGATGCAGGGAACACCTTATGTATATCAGGGTGAAGAACTTGGTATGACAAATGTTCCATTTGCGTCTGTTGATGAATTTAAAGATATTGAAAGTATCAATGCTTATCATGAATATGTTGAGAGTGGATTGATTAGTAAAGAAGATATGATGCGTTACCTTTGCTATAAGAGCAGAGATAATGCGAGAACTCCGATGCAGTGGAATAATCAGGAAAATGCAGGATTTACAACAGGGACACCATGGATTAAGGTGAATCCAAATTATGTAGAGATTAATGCGGAAGAAGAAGTGAAACGGGCAGATTCTGTCTTCTCTTATTATAAGAAATTGATCGCATTAAGACATCAAGAGGAAGTAATTGTATATGGTCATTATGAATTGCTCCTTCCGGAAAGTGAAGAATTGTATGTTTATACAAGAGAATTAAATGAAGAAAAACTTCTGGTTATCTGTAACTTTACAGATAAAGAGGTTTCTTATGCGGTTCCGGATGAATTTGTCGGAAAAGAAATCTTAATCAGCAATTATGAAGAACAGGAAATGAAACAAGAGCTGAGTCTGAAGCCTTATGAAGCAATTGTAATTAGAAGATAGTTTTTGCTTGTATAGAGCAGGTGAAATAAGACGCACAGATAGTGGAAGGTACTGTCTGTGCGTCTTAGCATTTACTGCTGTCTTAATAGTAGTAAATGCTTGGAAATTCATAGAATCTAGGATAGTAGAAAAAAATTGAAAAAAAGTGAAAAAAGCTGTTGACAAATGATGAATAGTGATGGTATTATATAACACGAATTGTTGATTCGTTGTTAAAACAGTTTAAAAAAGTTGTTAAAAAACAAAATAAAAAAACTGTTGACAAGCTGATAAAGATGTGATATTCTATTATAGCTGTCGCAGAAAACGACAACAAATCAAAATAAAAAACTTTGAAAAAAGTTAAAAAAGTTCTTGACAAACAAAAACAGCTTTGATATAATATAAAAGCTGTCGCTGATAAAAAAGAACGACAGGAACCTTGATAACTGAACAGTGAAACACATGAAAACGAAAATTCTTTTACATTCATTTATTTTAAAAAGAACGGTTCAATGAACC
>JAIIAN010000440.1 GCA_022717655.1 Bacillota bacterium
GTTTAATTGTCTGTATAAATCAGATAACTTCATCCGTACTGCTTCTTGATAAAGCTGGAAAAACACTCGAACCAATCGTTCCAGTCTTAAACATTCCCCAACATCTAGTATTCTTGTATTAACATCCAATAGCACTATACTTTCACCTTCTAAAGAAACGAGTTGCAAATCTAACAACACAGACACTCCGTTTATCAAGATAGGTAAAGCATCACGATATTGGTCGTTAAAATTCAGCAGTTTATTTTTCCTAATTTGAAGAACATTCACCAAAGCAAAATGTCTATTTTCCACCAAATTGCAGACTGATTCATCTAGTACCAAAGGTAATAAAGCTGCAGCCACAGCAACATTCATCCTCATGGTTCTCTTTAATACACCATGTATCAAACTTGCAACTAAGGCTTCATTATTATATATATGATAATCTAATTCCATTACATATTCTCCCTTTTCCAATCAGCACGCCAATATACACGAGGAGTAAGTTCATCAGATAGTGCCAGCATCCACCCAGAAGAAAAATGTGGCTTTATCTGAATTCCATTGTAATTGACATCAGTTTTCATTGACTGAGAAAAACATAAATACCCGCAAGTTTTCATTGTTTTTTCATCATTACCTTCTGCCGTATTAAGTATTTCATGATTAGCATCAACATATATACCCTGCCATGTTTTTATTACCTTCCGCTCTATTTCTTCACGAAGGCTATCAGCCATTTCATGGCTTGTAACACAATAAGCATTAATACTATTCACATAACACCAATAGTAGCCCATAAATAGAGTAATGCTTAAACTATCAGATATACCAATTGACTCCAATTGCTTTACCATCGTCATTTGTCGATAATCGTTAGGCAACTCCCTGTCATCTTTATCCTCTATAGGTTCAAATGGCTTTATCGTCAGCTTTTGTATATCTGACTGAAACTCATATAGAAAATCCTCAACCCTCATCTGAAATATTCCCTCTTTATGCTGTTCTTTCTTTACCCAAAGTTTTCCAATAATAGAATATAGCACATCATCCGCCAACACAGGGAATGCATATTTATCCACAAACCTATCAAACATCGCCCCAATTGGGTTATCTATCTGCCTCACCTCTATCTTTGATATAAGCTTCATCACATTCTTGCCCTCTGCTAACAATTTTCCTGCTGCCTCTCGACAAGTTTGCATATTTTGAAGTTGTTTCAAACAATCAACAATATCGTCATAATCAGCCTCACCATGTCTCACATTGTCTATGACATTTAAAAAATCATGGGCAGGAAGCATATTAACGATTAAGATGCATCTTATATCACGAGTTGGATTACCTTCTGCTTCTAGCAATTTAATGAAATCTAACCAATTGATAATTGTTTTCCAAATATCTTCATTGGAATTTGTCATTCTCTTCCCCTCTAAAAAAGAGTGCTTTACTTGTATCAAGTCTATTTTCCAAGAACCATGATCAATAACAATATCATCCTTATCCTCATATTTGACAATATCCTTTAAATTACTTTCAAAAAGATATTTGACAAAAAGAGCAAATTGATAGTCAAAACCATTTTGTTGCCAAAACGCACTATGTCTTTTTATAAAATCCTCGGATGTCATAATAATCTTAATTTATTCAAAGATAACGCTGATAAAGTAAACGATTGTAAGCATCCCCCTATGACCCCCCTGTATTAACAGGGAATACAGAGTATTTTAAGAAA